>JAYPBG010000629.1:1011-1503 GCA_038124075.1 Gammaproteobacteria bacterium | reverse complement strand
CTACAATTTGTCAAAGAGGTTTATTAACATAGCAGAAGGGTGCACATTTGACTGTTCTTTCTGCACCCACAAACCCGGCCTAGGTAAACCCCGAAGTCGTTCCTTGAAGGATATTATTCAACAAATTAAAAACTGCGTGAAAGAAGGAGTAAAAATAATAAACTTAATGGGTATGGAGACTTCTCTTTGGGGTAGAGATATTGGATCTACATATCCAAAGTTATTGAAAGAGGTATTAGATTTTGACGATTCATACGAAGTTCATGTTGCTCAATTTCAACCCACAGGAATTCACTTGTATGGAGAAGAATTACTCGAACTCTTTAAAAATAAGAGAGTCAGTGATATTCAAACTCCTATTCAATCAACATCTAAAAGAATTATGAAGATGATGAGAAGAAATGAATATTCTTCAGAGGTGGGACCTTTTCTTTCAACTTTAAGAAAATTTAATAGTCGAGCAATTCTTAGGACTGACTTAATTATTGGATG
>JAYPBG010000629.1:0-1001 GCA_038124075.1 Gammaproteobacteria bacterium | reverse complement strand
GGAAAGAGAACATTCACTTCATTTTGCTGGCTCACATTTTGATGAAATTGCAGCATACACAATTGAACTTCATCCAGACAGACCAGCGTGGAAATATAAAGATCATGCATTTGATGAAAATGCATTAGCAGTTATACGAACTGAGTCTGTCAGATATTTGGAAAAAAATTTTCCTAATGTTGTCGTTCATTGCGGACAGCAAGATGACCACACCATGTCTAAGGCTGAAGAAAAAAGAAAACAATTAAGAAACTCAAGGAGACAATAGATATATTTTTAGTATTATGAGAGATGATACTTTAGAATTCGAAAACGAAAGACTTGAACACATCAAAACAATGTGTTCAGACCCAAATATGACTAAGCTGAACCGTAAGTGGTTTGATCTTAGTTTTAAGCATAAATATCCCTATAACTTTAATTGGCTTGGTATGCCGATAATTCAATATCCTCATGATATTGTCGCTATACAAGAAATTATCTGGGAAGTAAAACCTAAGGTAATCATCGAAACAGGAATTGCAAGAGGAGGTTCCCTAATTTTTTACTCATCTTTATTGAAATTGATTGGAAATGAAGGGCTTGTAGTAGGTATCGACATAGATATTAGAGAGCATAATCGAAAAAGAATCGAAAAGCATCCACTCTATAAATCTGTTAAACTCATCGAAGGATCTTCCATTAACAAGAAAACGATTGTTCAAGTAGATCAGTGTATTGGCAAAAAGAACCCGATCATGGTTGTATTAGACTCAAACCATACATTTGAACATGTATATAACGAATTAAACATATACAAAAATTATACTACTAAAGGAAGCTATATAATAGTATTAGACACACATTGTGAAACGACCCCTCAACATAATTTTAAGAATAGACCATGGGGAAAAGGAAACAGTCCAATGACAGCAGTAAAGAAATTTATACAAGAGAACAAGGAGTTCATTATAGATTATGAAATTGAAAAAAAACTAGGTGTAACTGGAGCACCTTCAGGT
>JAYPBG010000628.1:486-1512 GCA_038124075.1 Gammaproteobacteria bacterium | reverse complement strand
TGTTAGTTGCATCGTCAGGGAATATGTTAGGAACATTTTGACCTGAACCACCATTAATAGTATCGTAATAGTTAGCCTCTTCTTCAGTTGCAAATAAAGGATAATGGAAGTTTCCATCAGGACTTTCGATATATCTGAAATACATTGTAGGTGCAGCAGGTTCTAACAAGTGAACTTTAGGTAAAGTATTCAACCTTACACTTGTATCACCCATTTTAATACCTAATCTATATTCAACTCCTTCAACCGACGCGTAAGAAGTTCTAACGTGAACCACCCAATCAGTTCCGTTTCTTAATGTTTCAACAGAGATAAATCCATTAGCATCAAGTCCTACTCTTACTTTGATAGGATTACCTGCTAACCAATCTGCTTGTTCATCCGTTCCATTAAAGTTAGACCATCCGCTTTTCATAGAGTAAGAAGTATTTGCTCCGTAGTTAGTCCAAGAACCATTAGGTGTTGGATGAAACCAATGTGAGAATTGGAATCCACTATGTTGACTATTTACAGTACCAAATGTGGTAGGGTCAGCGTAACTGCTATTACCACTATAATAACCTGCATCGTAACTTGCCTGAGAATGTACTAATCCAAAACCGATAGTACCCTCTACTCTAATATCAAAAGTAAAATACTCTCCTGCTTGGTCAATAGTTTCTGTAGATAGATAACCATTCAATGAACCTGAAGAACTTGCTCCGAATACGTCAACACCAACAGGGTCAATACCATTACCTACATAAGTAGGATTTGTAATATCTACACCATTAACATCTGCTACCATTGTAGAGAAAGGGTCTGATATCACAACAGATTGAAAAGCACCTACAGTAAACAATTCATTCAAAGCATTGATAACATCGTTTAATCCACCACTAATTACATCACTTCCTATACAAGCATTTCCTACTTCTAAGCCATAGAAATGAGTGATAGAATCATTAGAGTCTATAGAAACAATGGAGATATCTCCACCGACTTCTACTGCTTTAATTGTGTTAACACCAAAACTATATCCGTTAC
>JAYPBG010000628.1:0-476 GCA_038124075.1 Gammaproteobacteria bacterium | reverse complement strand
TCCACGTAATCCGATTACATTAGCTTTTTCTGTAATATAATCCGCAGTTTCTTGAGCAGAATTAAATGAGTTTCCATCAGCATCAACAAAATCAGTGTAAGGCACTCTAAAGAACTCATACTCCGTAACACCTGTTTGCGCTGTAATAATGTCATTTATAACGTTGATTGAATCGGTGTCTGTAGTATCTACTTGACCGCTAAGACAAGCGTTCCAATACGTTGGGTTTGAAGCACCATAAAAGTTAATACAATTACCTGCTTCGTTTCTTACTATTCTTATTGCCATAATTTATTATCTTACTATTGTTAATAAACAACTCAATGGTTGAATGATGATTGGGTTATCTGATTTTGCTGCGAAATGAGAAAGAGAATTAATATCTTCTTGTGATGCAATATAAACACTCATTTCAATTCTATTTAAGTAAGTCTTACCTACCGTTCCTGTTCCGTAAAAAATAGGCTGTGCAGTAA
>JAYPBG010000627.1:0-1533 GCA_038124075.1 Gammaproteobacteria bacterium | reverse complement strand
CATTATACTCGAAAATCACCAACAAAATAACATCAAATTTAGGTCATACCCTTTTTCGACATCGGAACCCTTTGGGATCTACAGTAGATACCTTTTTAGTTATGTAGATGATGCGTCCAGCCAAGCTGCATTGCGTACTCATCTGTTTCATTTTTCTAAATTCCTCTCGTTGCTCTCCCTTCTGGAGAGTCGATCAGAAAGAAAAGCCCTGTTTGCACTGTTTCCTCCTCTTGATCCGGTTGATTATCAATGTATGGCGGGGACCGATGAGCGTCTTCGATGTGGTGCAAAAAGAGTGCTGGATCGGCGTCTACTAGGGCACTCAAGCGAATCGAATCTTCTTGAACACCTCAATCACTCCATCGTAGAGCAGTTCAACCGTTATGTGGAAAAAATAATAATCGAAGAGGGTTTAGTTGCGTCAACGCCCATCAATTACCACATTCACATCGAGCCTTGTCTGAGGTATCTTCTTGGGTTGAGCAGTGAAATGGTGGCGGACCCTTTCTATCGCATCCCCATTCTTTACATAAAATCAGATGCGGTCTTTCGTATTTTAGATGGCTTTGAGAGCGATATGAATAGGGCCTTAAGTGATGTAACGGCGACCTTTGATGAACAAATGGTTCTACTTAATGATAAGGTGAAGAGATGGCTTCAGAGCGGTTTGGTGTCTGACCTTGAAGCCATTGAAACGTGTGAGCTCATAACATTGGTGCGTGAAGTGAATCCACGTTTTAGCATCACCGACTTTGCACAGTGGGATGATGAGCACATGAGCATGGCGCTGAACTATGAGGAATTTGAATCAGAGCTTTTATTCGATTTAAGGCGCTATGCACAGCCTGCAGTGGCTCGTACACTTGTGTATAAAGATGCATTTACCAATCCAGACAAAGTAGCCAGTTACCTTTTGTCGTATGAACCTGAAAAGGTGAGTCAAGCGGTCGATCTGCTGTTTTCGACAGCAGAGGCGTTTAAGTATTCAAGCCCGCTTGCAACCCTGGCGGTTATTGATAAAGCGCGAAAGAGGTTGGCACCTTATACCGTCTGCAGAGATCCTTTTGAGCGGGCTCGCATTCATATTAAGGTGGGGAACATGTACCATCAGCTGGAGAAGTTGCAGCGCATTATGGAGCGAGTGGATGCGTTTATCACAGCCCCACAAGCCCAGAGTGAGGGAGGGGCGACTCAAGGTGGGCTAACCGAGTATTTCAAGCGAATTAATTCACCTAACGAACCGCATAACGATCTAGCACTTTTTGAAGAGTTTGTTGAGAATTTTGCCCCTTTTGCGCTTTTCAGCATCTATTTACACAACATCGCTATTTCTTCACAGATCCAGATTCCAAAACTTGTCTATCGCCATCCGGAATCTCTTGGGCTTATTGCGTTTATACTCAGTCATAAAGACCCTAAAGATGTCGAAATGTTCTTTAACAGTAAACGACCAGCATATGCTCATGATCTTATAAAAGCTGGAAGGCTGGGTGTCCTGAAGGTTTATTCAGAGTTTGGGCTTAATCTTGATGG
>JAYPBG010000626.1:0-1534 GCA_038124075.1 Gammaproteobacteria bacterium | reverse complement strand
TAGTCGCTGGCGCGAAATAGATTGCTCAAATTCACGCCGCCTTCTTGTGTTCTTGCGCTTTTAATGCCCTGGCTGTTTGTCTTAAATTAAAACCCATAATCGATGCATAACCTGATGCCTTTATCGCTTCATCACTTTTCATTCTGCTTCTTCCCAGTTGGCCACCTTGCTTAACATGGCCAATCACGGGTTCTACTCCTGCTCTTCGGTTATAGAGCCTTTCTGCCTCTTCAGGCGATAAATTAGCTGCATTATTTTTTATATTGCATGGCGCCTGTATTCCAACCTTATCAACTCCTTGCTTCTGAGCACCTTTTACATTTTTAAGACTATAATAACCTTTGTCAGTAGCCAATGATTTAAGCGTACCCTCCCCAAAAAGGGCTTCATGTTCGTCAAGCATCGGTATAACAGATTTCTTGTCGTCCATTCGGGTAGTCGTACACTCGCTGACAATCACAAAATTTCCACCAAGTCTTCCCAACTGAAACGCACGACCAAATTCATATTTTTTGTGAGCTTTCCCTTTGCTAAAACAGTCAACGTCATCTAGGTGAAATGAGTACCTCTTGCCATCCTGTGATTGCCCCGTCTCAATAAAGTGTTTTGAAGCTTCAAGGTATTCTTCACCGTGGTTCAGCAGTTGCTCTACCGCCAAAGAGATATTCCATTTAAGATGCTTAAGCTGTTCTGAGCCTACTTCTCGGCATAACTCGGTCACTTGCATTACTGGGCCTCTTACGCTATCCCATAGCGCTCTGAGATTCGATGATTTCTCCTCACTCGTTGCATACTTTTTTTGAAAAAAACAATTTCTCGCTTTAGAGGCGATTGTCTTTACATCAACGAAAATGTCAGCACCCTTTTCAGGGATTAACCCCCTTATAGCATTGGCAACCTTTGCAGTGATGGTCCCTAGTTTTCTTAGCATTTTGGCATCCGTTGGGTATGTCATGTTGGCCTCTTGGATGGTTGAGTCTATATCAAGCCGACTCGCATCCGCAATACCCAAATCAACGGCATTGCTCGCTATCAGATTCGCCAGCTTTCTATGCGTTTCTGGCTTTAGTCGATTGCGAAACTCTTCTATTTTTGTATGGTCAGGCACATGCCACTTATCGACGATTTCCTTTCCGCAAAAGAGTTGATAAGCTGCGTTATCTTTTAGTGCATACTCTGTCTCTCTGTCCGTGAGATCGTACATCTTTTGAAGGATATAGGCACCCAAGTGAATTCGTACTTTTAGCTTTCGACCCAGCCACCATTTAAGGCCTGGTTTCCAGGTCTTGAGATCATCCAAAATAAGCTCGTACATGACGCGCCAAGGCAGAGCAAGCGCCAACAGAATCAAAGGGTGGCTTTCGCTCACTTTTACTCGAATTTCTTTAGCAATGACTTTACATCCCATACCATTATCACAGATACTCATTAACTGGCTCCCTTTGGTTGGATCAATTTTGTCTTTAAACAAACTGTATCCTACTAAAAGGAGCCTTTCTACCCTCTTTTTCCTCTAATAACGGTCTAAACTCAA
>JAYPBG010000625.1:0-1540 GCA_038124075.1 Gammaproteobacteria bacterium | reverse complement strand
GTCCTGCTCTACATCGACGGCAAGTTCAGTCGTGCGCTTGCACCTGACAGCATTGCGCCTCTTAGCTTTCAGGCTATGGGCTGGGTATATAGGTTCTTTGCCGCCTCGTTCTTAATGGCCGCAGCGCGGTGCGCGTATCAGGGTGTGAAAGGTGGATGGACGTTTAACGCACTAGGCGTGTTTGCGTCCATTATTGTATGTTTACACGCCTTCGGGTTTGGCTTTGAGGCGCTATCAGATAGGCGTGAGCAGGCGCTTGCGACGCGCCAGATTGCAACGATTGAAGTTGAATCTAACACTGAATTGATTGCTACTCTGGAGGCGCGTAAGGCGCGGATTGATGCTGATACAAATGCGGCGGTTGATAGCCTTAACACTGAGATCCGACAATATATCACCGATGGCCTAAACAATGATGACTTGGCCGATGATAGCCGTGAGCGCCGAACGATGTTGCAGGACATGGCTGCTGCTGAGAAGCGAGCGATTGACGATCAAATCCTCGATCTAGTTGCAAGTCGAAACGATGCGCGAACTGATGCTGTGGAAGAGACAGCTACAGCGAAGCCTTGGGCGCCATTGTTTGTAGGTTTGGCGCAGCTTGCTACGTGGAGTAAGGAGCCGACGGACTGGGCCATCTATCTGTGTGCGATTACGTTCATTATTTTCTGGGTTTTGCTGGCGGAGGCGCTGGTCATATTCTTGCCGGAAAGATTATACACAATGCACCTAGCTGACCGAGACAAGAGCAAGCAGGTCGAGCGAGAACGCTTTGAGAAACGCTCTGCTGCGGCTAAGAAAGGCGCAACAACGCGCAGGCGTGGCACAAAGATTGAACAGAGCAGGCAGTGGTGGGTTGCACGCATTAGGGACATTACGAATGCGCGCAAAGCTGGTGACAGCCCTGAGACAGTAGCTAAGTCTTACGGCTGGAGCCTGACTGCAATGCAAGCCTATCTCAAAGACTGGCTTGACCCGCAGGAAATGAAAGAAATATTTGAGGACGAGAAGAAGCCTGAGACCGTAGACGAAGAAGTTTCAGAAGAAGAGGTCGATGATGTCAACGACGACGAGCCAATGCACGAACCTAATAACCCAGTTTGAAGGGTTTAGACCTAGCGCATATTTCTGCCCTGCTGGTCGTCCCACGATTGGATACGGCACGACCATTTACCGCGACGGACAGCCAGTAGGTATTGGTGATGAAACTGATCTGTTCAGCGCAGAGATGGAGCTGACTTATCATGTGCGCCGATATGTTGAGCCGACGATCGACAGACACTTCGGCGGTTTAGGTTTGCAAGCTAATAAGCGTGATGCGCTTGGCTCGTTCATTCACAACATCGGAAGCAACTCAGCAAAGTGGCCAACGCTTAAGCGCCTGATCGTCGAGGATGCCCCTATAGAGGAAATCAGCGATCAGTGGGTGAAATATCGCCTGTCTGGCGGAAGGCGCTTGCTAGGGCTGTATAGACGCCGCCTAGCGGAAGTTTTGCTGTGGCATGGTTTGCCTTGGCAGGCGGCACTGGAAGCGACGTGG
>JAYPBG010000624.1:0-1543 GCA_038124075.1 Gammaproteobacteria bacterium | reverse complement strand
TAGGGAAAGGCAAGGCTTTATTTTTATGCAAATTCACACCTTGCGCTATTCTTGTGGTATAAATTTATCTAGTTAACGTAAAAAAATGGTCAAAATAAAATGAGTAACAAAAATCAGGCGCCTTTTTTTGATGATGGGGACACTGCGGTTCAGGTCGCTGAACCTCAATTAAAGGAACCTGCAATGTATCAGGTCGTGTTGTTAAATGATGATTACACGCCTATGGACTTTGTCGTTGAGTTATTACAGATGTTTTTCTTTCACTCAACTGAGAAGGCCACTAAAATCATGTTGGAAATACACAATGCAGGCAAGGGTGTCTGCGGTATTTACACTCAAGATGTTGCTGCCACTAAATCCAACATGGTTAATCAATTTGCGCAGGATCATGAGCACCCACTGCGCTGTGAGTTTGAACCCTATGAAGACGGCGAGTAATTACTATGCTGAGCAAAGAGTTAGAGGTAACATTAAATCGAGCGTTTAGAAATGCTCAGGATAAACGTCATGAATTTATGACAGTAGAGCATCTATTACTAGCGTTACTAGACGATCCTTCAGCGATCAGTGTATTGCGCGCTTGTGGGGTCGATATAAGCATTCTACGTCAGGATTTAATTGAATTTATTGATGCAACTATTTCTAAAATACCTGCCACTCAAGAAGATATCGATATTCAGCCTACTCACGGCTTTCAGCGTGTTCTGCAAAGGGCTGTGTTTCAAGTCAGTTCATCTACCAATGAAGAAGTCGTAGGCGCCAATGTCATTGTAGCTATTTTCAGCGAACAAGAAAGTCAGGCGGTTTATTTTTTAAGGCTGCAAAACATCGCGCGCATCGATGTGGTTAACTTTATCTCCCATGGTATCTCCAAGGTGGGTGATGAATCCCTCGAGATAGAAGGCGATGATAATGCCTTACCGCAAGGGGATGCTGAAGCTAGCAATCCAAATGGTACGCAAAGTCTTCTTGATCAATTTACGGTTAACCTTAATGAGCAAGCAAAGCTGGGGCTTTTAGACCCCTTGGTGGGGCGCGAAGACGAATTAGACCGCGTCAGTCAGACATTAATTCGAAGACGCAAGAATAACCCGCTGCTAGTAGGTGAATCTGGTGTTGGTAAAACGGCGATTGCGGAGGGTTTAGCTCAGCTTATCGTCAATAAACAGGCTTCTGAGCCTCTTCTTGATTATAGTCTATATTCTTTAGATCTTGGAGCTTTACTCGCAGGAACTAAGTATCGTGGAGATTTTGAAAAACGCCTAAAGGGTTTAATCTCAGAGTTATTGACAATAAAGAAAAGTATTCTATTTATTGATGAAATTCATACCATTATTGGTGCTGGTTCAGCATCTGGTGGGGTTATGGACGCATCTAATTTGCTTAAGCCGTTATTATCAGCTGGTGATCTGCGATGCTTTGGTTCTACAACCTTTCAGGAATACAGAGAAATTTTTGATAAGGATCGTGCACTCTCTCGGCGTTTTCAAAAAGTTGATATCGGTGAGCCATCCGTGCCTGAAACCTATCAAATCCTTAAAGG
>JAYPBG010000623.1:0-1545 GCA_038124075.1 Gammaproteobacteria bacterium | reverse complement strand
GGCATTATACTCGAAAATCACCAACAAAATAACATCAAATTTAGGTCATACCCGACATGGGTACCGTATATTGCCTGTTTTACGGCTTGACCCAGATGAGAATAGGCTGCGTACCTATTGGGCGGTGATGCGTTTTTCACACTATACAAGTGGAAGCGCCATTGAGCGTGGCCTGGTTGAGCTTGCGTCGCTCTTTTTATTCGGCATGTTGCTCTTTTTAGTGGCAGTCTGCTTGCTTCATAGGCACCTTATCATTCGCCCTATTCAGAGCTGTATAGAGTCTATACGTAGACAGCACGAAACGGGATATATGGCGCCTTTCTTTAATGAGCGGACGGATGAGTTGGGTCAGCTCATGGTAAGTTATAATGAACTGTATGATATGCTCAGAGAGCGTGAGCGATTGCTTAATCAGACTCGAACCTATGTGGATGATATTACTCAGGGTGTCCCGATTTTGCTCGGTTATGTCGATCAAGACCTTAAGTATAAATTTGTAAATAAGCGGTATGATGAGTGGTTTGGCACGAGTAATGGCACGAGTAAGGGGCGAGATGGTTCATTTTTCAGTGATTTTGATCCTTTTTTTATCGATGACGTTTCGCCAAAGATTCATGATGTCTTTTTAGGTAAGTCGGTTGATTTTGAAATTGAAATAGAGATCTCTGGTGATAGGCGATTTATGTACTTTACTTGTACACCCAATATTAATGAAGAGGGCAGTGATCAAACGGTAAGAGGGTTCTATTTAACCATTGAAGATGTCACCCAGGTGCGCCTTATGGAGCAAGAGCTGGAGGAGTATGCGCAGCTGCTTGAATTGAAAAACTTAGAGCTGACTCATGAAAAAGAGCTGGCTGAGCAGGCTACTGAAGCCAAATCCGCATTTTTAGCCAGCATGAGTCATGAGATTCGTACCCCTATGAACGGTGTCTTGGGTATGTTGAACCTGTTGCAGCGTGGGGATCTGGATGAGAAGCAGAGGCGTTACAGTGAGCTTGCTAAAAGCAGTGCGGAGTCGCTGCTGGGGATCATCAATGACATCCTCGATTTCTCGAAGATTGAAGCAGGAAAATTGAACTTTGAGTGGATAAACTTTAATTTATATGAGCTGTTGGTTGACTTTACTGAGTCGATGCGCTTTCGTGCTGAAGAGAGAGATGTAAAGCTTATATTGGAGTGTGATTCAAATTTAGCTGAGCGGCCGATGATTAATGCGGATCCAGGCAGAGTGCGCCAAATATTAATGAACTTGGTGGGTAATGCGATAAAATTCACTCAAAATGGCACTGTACGAATTGTTGCACAGGTAGAGCATAACAAAGGGGAGCGTGACAAGGGTGGTGAGGCCATTCTCTCTTGTCATGTTCATGATTCAGGAATAGGCATTCCTGAAGACAAAGTGGATACACTTTTTGATGCGTTTATTCAGGCAGACTGTACAACCTGGTTAAGTGAGCACAAAGGGCAATATGATTTAATATTTATTGATCCGCCTTCATTTTCAAACTCAAAGCGTATGCAGAACACGTGGGACGTACAACG
>JAYPBG010000622.1:450-1550 GCA_038124075.1 Gammaproteobacteria bacterium | reverse complement strand
TTCAATTAATTCAGTCATAAATCGAGATACATCCATAATCACTCCCCCACCCGTAGTTTGCCCTGCTAAACTAGTTCCAGCACTTCTTGCTGTAATAGAAAATCCGTCTAAATTTGCTTGTCTAACAAGTTGTACGATATCATCCGTTGTTTTAGGGAAAGCCACACCGGTGGGTAATTGCTGATACATCGATGCATCTTGAGCATATAACCTGAGTAACAAAGAATCGGTGTTATAATTCATAAGTGCAGAAATACATATAATATTGAGGCTACATGCCGACCATTATAACTAAAATTCTATTCGATAACTAATAAACGGTATAATTCCTAATTGATCTTCAAATTCTACTTTATATGAATTGAATTTTAAATAATCGACTACAGGATTATTTCTATTGGTAAAATTTTGAATATCCAGTCGAAATTCGGTGGTAATTTTAGATACTTTCACATTTCTTCGAATTGTAAGTTGAACATCCATTCTAAAATAGTTTGGGTATCTGCGCGAGTATGCATCTTTTAATAATCGAACTTCTTTCCCTTGACTTAATGATTCTGGGATTGAGATGGGAGTGTATCTTTTGTTTCCTGCATGGCTAACTTTTAAGTTTAAACCGAGTATCCGATCTTTTTTATTACCAATCACATATTCTTTTCCAGCAAGTATATTATAGGCAAATGTTCCATTATATCTAGAATCTCTATTTAAGCCGTCACTACCAGTATATTTTGAATCATAAATGGTTGCATTGATTAAGAAATATGAATCGCCAAGGAATTTCTGTTCCAATGTTACTTCTACTCCATAATTTTCTCCAGTACCTCCATTCTTTAATTCTTTAGCAAGATATCCTTCGCTTAAATTGATTGTTGAAAATGCTAATTCAATGTCGCTAGGATCAATACCATTTATATTTTTTAGAATTGGAATGTTATATAGATATTGATAATAAATCTCTGTTTTAAAATAGGTTTGTTTCTTTAAAGCAATATCAAAACCTGCCACATAATGATTTGATCTTGAAAGCTCGAGATCTTTATTGGATTTTTTTGTGCTTCCATCCTCATACATTACATTTCCTAAATAATACTCTAATG
>JAYPBG010000622.1:0-440 GCA_038124075.1 Gammaproteobacteria bacterium | reverse complement strand
ATAATGATTCAATTTTACTGTGCTGTCCAAAGCCAATAAATGCTGATGTTTGAGAACTAACGATATACTTAATACTAGATCGTGGCTCTATAATTGACTCTCCATTTAAAGCAAAAAAAGTATAATGAAGACCATTTACTAAGCTTATGCGTGAGCTTAATTGATATTTCCAACTAGTGAATGCATTTACAGAATGGGAATCACCTTGGTCGTCAAATAAAATAGTTCTAATCGTTGGTGATGTATTATCTACAGCTTCAAAATTGTAATTAAGTTTACTAAGCGTTATCCCATTGGTCACAAATAATTTTGACGAAAATTTCTTATTAAGATGAATTGCCCCTCTAACGTATGTCCTTAAAAAGTTTAATTCATTACCATATGTTCCACCATAGGCTGGGTATTGTTCAGTATCTTCGGCTTTAGTACCTGATATAGAT
>JAYPBG010000621.1:0-1556 GCA_038124075.1 Gammaproteobacteria bacterium | reverse complement strand
AGGTCATGCAGGCGAGAAGAGCGGTTTCGTCCAATAGAGCTTGGCTTTTAAAGCGGCCTTCCCAAAAACGACCTGTACAGCTCTCCTCTTTGTTTGCCTGTCTGGCAATGGTTTCGTTCATACAGCGCATGAACCAGCTGATATTGGTAAGGCGTTTGCGCCAAACGGGAAGGAGAGCGTCAAGGGCGGTGTTTTCTTCATCGCTAACTGGGATGCCTTTGATCCAATCTGTGATAAAGGTAGGCCCTTTAAAAATAGAGGTCCATCGTTGAGCGATCTCTTTGTCGCTCCAATTTTTAGCTTTTTGATCATTGATGTGGAGCACGACATGATAATGGTTGGACATGACAGCATAAGCGCATACATCGATCGCAAAAACGGATGCGAGCTGCTGGAGTCGTTCGACCGTCCACTGTTTTCTGTGATCGTAGTTTTTACCAGTAAGAGGATCGTTGCCGCAGAGATAAGCTCTTCGAACACAGCGTACGATGCAGTGATAGAAGGGTGTTGATTCAACGGCGACAAGTTCTTTGCGGTCTCGGGTCATAAAGGGTTGCTCTGTGTGTTTTGGGTGAGGAGGGATGGTAGTGGAGTTGCAGGGGGTAGTCAATAATTTTATGGGTGTCTTATTTTATTTAGTTTTAACTTTTATGGGTGTCCTGTTTTAACTTTTTATGGGTGTCCTGTTTTAACTTTTATTATTTTATTTATGGGTGTCCTATTTTAACTTGTTTTAACTTCGCGGTTTTAATTCATAAGGTATTGGCACATCTTGTCCAATTAGTTAGTATATCGTTGCCATACTGTTTTTTACCCACTGCTGCTATGTAAAAGGATAGATATATGCAAGCGAACCCCACTCGTGATACAGGTGCCATAGACCATAGGGATGTAATGGACGCGTCAGATCAGGCGGTCTCAGCACGGTCCGAATCTAACCCATCTAATAGACAGGCTCTATTGCCTCTCATATCTGCCGGTGAGATTGAGCGCACTGAAGGCTATGAGCGAATCTTATCGATGAGTGCTCAACCAGGTATAACTCAGTCTCAGAGGCTGCCAAGCGTCTCGCCTTTGCAGAGGGATGATGCCGTTTCGGTGGTGAGCCTGCCAGAGCAGAAGATCATTTTTGATAAGCCGTTTCCCCTTGCGCTGCGCCCGACCTCGAATGTGAGAGCTATGAATTTTGTTGAGCTTCAGGAGTACATCTCCAGGCATAGAGCCGAGATACTGAGTGCGGTCAGCGAGCATGGTGCTGTGATGTTTTGTGGTTTTGATCTTCGCTCTGCAGAAGAGTGGGCCAGTGTACTCAACGCGTTAGGTTTGCAGCAGGTGGAGTATACCGGTGGCGCTGCGGTGCGCAAATTAGTTGTCGGGAATGAGCAGCGCATGCCTGGGCTGCAGGTACTGACAACCAATGAGAGTCCATCCCATCGCCCCATTCCCTTTCATAACGAGTTGGCACAAACGCCCAACCCGCCTTCTCATATCTGCTTTTACTGTGAGACAGCGCCAACGGAGGGTGGGGCGACGCCGCTCTATCGCTCCGACGATCT
>JAYPBG010000620.1:0-1567 GCA_038124075.1 Gammaproteobacteria bacterium | reverse complement strand
AGCATTTTTACGAGCATTTTTATGGCCTTGTTAATTTAAGGGTGTCCTATTTCTAATTTTTATGGCCTTGTTAATTTAAGGGTGTCCTATTTCTAATTTCTACTTATTTATACTATACTATTATGGCTGTCCTACTATTACTACTACTATTAGTCCTAACTATCTGGGTGTCCTATTACCATGAAAATCGTAAAGGTGTTGAGCTCTGAAGAGAGCATGAAGGCGGTTTCACAAATAGATGATCTCCAAATGCATTGGTTTGCGCATGGAGATCTAGTGCAGTTTTTTACGTTGGGGACGGCCGCCTACATTGATGCCAGTGGAGACGACAACCGTAGATACTATGATCGAGTTCAAGCTATAAACCCTATTTTAATGAATAGTTTTGAGTGGCTATACAGGAAAGTACTGACGGCCATCAGCGATTATACCGGCGAGTCGTGCCAATTGAGCAAGGGGCAAGCGCTACCAGGCTTTCATATATTTAATGCACATCCGGCATTTACCATGCCACTGGCCAGTGTGCACATCGATTTGCAATATAAAGATCTGGATTGGTTAAAAGAAGAGTCTATTAGACTTGATCAAAACCATGTCATCTCATTTACATTGTCGCTCGAACTGCCCAGCGATGGTGCAGGCCTACACCACTGGTCCTATAATGAAGAGAATATACCCCCATGGTCGGAGCGCTCAAATGGACTGGAGTTTGTAAAACGCCACCCACCCAACTACCAGCCTTATACCGTCGGACATATAGCGATTCACTCCGGCACCATGTTACACCAAATTGCACCTATTAAGCGCTATATTGCTGGTGAACGGCGTATCACTTTGCAAGGGCATGGCGTGCAAAAAAAAGGGGGAGGCTACCTAATATACTGGTAACCTTAAGTTAGTTCGGAAAGATTAAAAAATCTTCACACCACTGTAACCATTCTCTATTTTCGTTCGAACTAGAGGGTAATCGTTTAGAGAGAACCCTAATGAAGATAAGGAACAGACAAAATGGTCAGCAGTAACCTCTCCACACCATCCACACACTTCGGTTTTTCATCGGGCAACCTGAATCCACGCAACACGCTTTCAGATCGGACTGGACAGCGCACGCACTCAACGCGGGACGCTCGGGCCAATACCGCACAAAGGCGCTTAAACCAAGCAGCGTCAACACACCGTGCTTCCAGTAGGCTCAATCTGAACCTCTTCAAACCGCTCAAAAACGCTGCCACTGCGCTTAGCAAAGGCCTTATCGCCTACCCTGGCCACCTGCTTAACCGAATCGGAGAGAGTTTAGGCACCAGTGCTGCTCTTGGAGGCAACGCTTGTTTGGCCTCCCTTGCATTAAGTGAGGCTGCGAGCTTGGGTGTTGGTGCCGCTGCAGGGGCTGCCATTGCTTTGCCGCTCGGTCTAGCAGCGGGCTCCGCCACCTTTGCACTGGGGACACTCTTTTCAATTGGGGATACCCTCACTCGAGGGCTCTTGACCTGCAATGTGTTTGAGACCTTTTTCGAAGATATGCGTGGTACGTGTGAGGCTTCTATTAAAATAGTGGGCGGACTTGACG
>JAYPBG010000619.1:291-1569 GCA_038124075.1 Gammaproteobacteria bacterium | reverse complement strand
CAATAGAACAAATAACAACCTAATAGGCTGCTATTTCGCGCCAGCGACTAAATAAGGGACGCATATACACTTCCCTTACCACTCATACATCAGGCTATTTCACAGATGCCAGCGTTGAGTCAACACCCAATTTAGCCAACGTTTTGCGGACCATTTTGGCAGGCAAGGGGATATAGCCATCTTTAACCACAATTTCTTGACCCTGCTGAGAGAGCACAAGCTTAAAGAACTCACGTTCTAGAGGTGACAGTGGCTTATTAGGTGCTTTGTTTACATATACATAGAGAGCTCGAGCAAGTGGATAGCTGCCATTGACCGCTGACTCCATCGTTGCAGGCACAGGTGCCGCACCTTTTTTAGACAGCGACAGCGCTTTTACACCAGAAGTGATATAACCAATACCGGAATAGCCTATGCCATTCAGCGAAGTACTGACCGACTGAACAACCGATGCTGACCCCGGCTGCTCGTTCACTGAGTTTTTGAAGTCACCTTTACACAGAGCCTTTTTCTTGAAGTAACCGTAAGTACCCGATACTGAATTTCGCCCAAACAGCTGAAAGTCTCGTGCACTCCAATCACCGGTCAAGCCCAAGTCTGACCAACGGTCAATATCTTCAAGTCCACCGCATTTTCTCGTTGAGGAGAAGATCGCATCCACTTGAGCAATGGTTAACCCCTCCAGTGGGTTGTCTTTATGAACATAGACGGCCAGCGCATCAATTGCGACAGGGACCGCTGTCGGCTTATACCCATGCTTTTTCTCAAACGCCTCAATCTCTTTATCCTTCATCATTCGGCTCATAGGGCCAAGGTTAGATGTGCCTTCTGTTAGAGCAGGAGGTGCCGTTGAAGAGCCTGCTGCCTGTACTTGCACATTAACATTTGGGTAACTTTTCTTGAACGCTTCTGCCCAAAATGTCATTAAATTGGCCAATGTATCAGAGCCAACGCTCGATAAGTTACCCGATACACCCTGGCTCTTCTCATAAACTGGAAGATCTGCCAGCTGCTGATTTGTTGCAGAAAACGCCATGCTACTGGCAACTAATGATAATGCCGCAACACTTGACTTAATAAAATTCAATTTCATAATTGCCTTCCTTTAGGTAACGCTTATATGAGCATACTCGCTTAATTCTGACGCCTACTTTAGAGCTTTTATATGTCATTAATATTACAATCCACCCTTTTAATGAACCGAAACATCACGGCCATAAAGTGATCATATGACCAGATACTTAACGCCCTATATGACAAAACTGCACCGCATTGAAC
>JAYPBG010000619.1:0-281 GCA_038124075.1 Gammaproteobacteria bacterium | reverse complement strand
TGAACAGACAATAACAACGATAACGGGCCGAGTGGGCGCATTTATGGCCTGGGCATCACTTTTAATGATGCTCCTGGCCATCTCGGTTGTCATTCTGCGTTACGCTCTTAATATTGGCTCTATTGCACTGCAAGAGTCTGTTATCTATCTTCACGCGCTGATCTTTCTTCTCTGTGCCCCATCAGTATTACAAAAAGATCGGCATGTGAGAGTGGACATTTTCTACCGACATCGATCACAGCGCACCCAAGCCACCATCAACTTAGTAGGCAGTCTACTGC
>JAYPBG010000618.1:0-1572 GCA_038124075.1 Gammaproteobacteria bacterium | reverse complement strand
GAGAGAGAAAGAGAGAGAGAAAGAGAGAGCAGAGCCCCTCTGGCAACCCAAAAGCCTATAGCGCCACCTCAAACGCTCAATCCCCTTAACGTCACCCCCAAAGAACTTTTTGATACTTTTTATGAAGAGGATACAGCCAACTTTCGCTCTCTCATAAACAGCGGTGTAGACCCAAATGTAAAAAATGAGTATAATTACACCCTGCTGCAAGTGGCCGTTTTGCTCGAACTACCCAACGTTGTTGAAACGATACTTAACAGCCCTTATATTGATGTTAATCAACGTGGCTCACAGGAGAAGACGGCACTTCATTTGGCAGCGACATTAGGACATGAAGCCATCATAAAAATGCTACTTGAAAAAAATCCGAATACTTCCCTTTTGTCGATCAGCAATGCCGCACCCGTTGATGAAGCTCTAGAAAACGGGCATTATGAAGCTGCTGAATTAATAACAGGCAGACGCTATGAAAAAGGGGCATATGAAGCACTGCGTGATCTGCAACGGGTTTTTGATATTACAGACACTCAGATTCCATTAACCAGTAGGTTTGAAAGCACTCAAGCCTCTCTTGTAACAACACTGAAAGCATTTAGAGAGACCCTCACCGAAGAACATCTGGATCGCTTTGACAGCATTGTTTTTGAGCCATTCTCCAACCCTGTAGAGCTGAACGACACGACTGATGTGAGCGGCCTATATAAGGAGCTTCACAACAGAGGCGGTCTTTATCACGCTGATGATAAAAGCGTCATCAGATTGCCTTTTTCACTTACAGACCATCATATGGAGTCTCTGCTGTTGCTTGTTAATGGCGCCCCACGCATCACCTTTATCGACCGAGGAGGCATCTTAGGTAAACCTGTAAAAACATATGAAATCGCCAATTCATCTACAAGCGTGTCAAATGCACTCAAAACCATAATAAACTGGAATGACCTTTCACTCCTCTCTATTGATAGATCTGCGATCAAGAGTGATTTAAAAAGCTCAAAAGACTTCTATCGGGCATCAAGCTCATCTTCAGTCACCTACGCCGATGATCTAAAAGTGAAGCCCTATAAAACTGGAATCTGTACATACGCCAACCCGAAAACAACCATCAGAGTATTACTCAGAAAGGCGTTCGGCAATTTGCAAGGTGATCAATACTATAAGCAACTCACCACCTTGTCTCGCGCCAATACGGCCAAATCATCGCTGGGAAAACCATCAAACGGCTCTACATATTCAGCAGAGGAGGTCGCTCGTAAGTTCCCAAGACTGAGCCAAGAGGATGCCGCCAAGGTTGCCAACAAAGTAAACAGCGCTCTGGAAAAGCGGTCTCAACTAAATTAGAGCCATCTGCGCACCTTGCCTCCACGGCTCAGTGCGCGTACACTCTACACCTCTCACCAAGCAACGGATCCCATCAGACCATCATCTTTGCTTTTGGACTGAATTCGTAGTAATAGTAGCAATAGTAGTAACCACTTTTATCATGTGCGACTATCATGTGCAACAATAGCCCCATTGGCGTAATAGTAGCAATAGTAGTAACCACTTTTATCATGTGCGACTATCATGTGCAAC
>JAYPBG010000617.1:0-1574 GCA_038124075.1 Gammaproteobacteria bacterium | reverse complement strand
AAGTAGAACATTGTCTGGAACTATTGTCATTCAGAATGGTGCTGCTGCATTTGTTCTAGGTATTGAAGATGATACCACTGTCGAAGGTATTGAGAGAGCAACTATTATTCTTGCAAACAAGGGAGTTAGCGCATCATTTAACATCACTGAAGCAGGCGGTGAAGAAGATAATGTAGTTGACACCACAGATGATGATGTCTTTACTATTAAGAAACCAGTTGCTGGTGATCCTATTACTGATGAAGGTGGTGCTATCGTAGAGATTCCTATCAAGGTTCCTGGTGGACCATATCAAAAAGCACCACAGATTATCATCACTGGTGGTGGATATGGTTCTGGTGCTGTTGCTCTACTCGATGACAAAGGATTAGTTACCGAGGTTAGAGTCACCAGACAAGGTATCAACTACGTTCCCAACACAGCTAACGAAAACAATCTACAGTGTGTCGTTGATTCCTTCACTCTACTATCTCCTGGTAGTGGATACACCGAAGCACCTGTTGTTCTAATCAATGGCGAGAGAGATATTGCAGAGGCAATTATCGATCAAAGAGGATTCGTCGTCAGTATCAGAACACTTGATAGAAGCAAGCGTTATACAGATATGCCTACCGTCACACTATTGGGTGGTGGAGGCGGTGGTGCTCGTTTCTTACCTAACATGGTTTGCCTAGATAGTAATGAACTTGAGCGTAGAGGTTACGCCAAGATTGGAACTGGTTCTTACGTTGATTGCCCATAATGTCTATAGAAAACGCTACACAACATCAACCAAGTCCTGAACAGAAAAAACTGCAGGCGAAAGGTCCAGCAAGACCCGAAGGTGCTGATGCACCTGAAGAAGGTCAGTTTAGTAATGAAGATTTTAATGTCATTGCCACTAAACATGGGTGGACAATGGGAAGCTACACAAATAAGGATGGATCTACTGGTTTCATCCTAACTAATGGTCAGTCGATGTTCCACTTCGATGTGAATGGTAACATCGTCATGGCAACAGGTAAACCTGGACAGTCAGGTTGTGGTGGTAAAGTTGTCATCCATGCTAAAGATCACCACGAAAAAACCGACACCTATGCTCTACATGTTCGTGGTAACGATGATGAGCAAACTACAGAGGAAGATGGAGGCACTACAAAGACATCACCATATTCTATCTACGTTGAGGGTGATGTTGCCATCGAATCACAAGGTGGTGATGTTGGAATCAAAGGAGATAACATTACACTAAATGCAGTCAATAATTTAACCTTACGCTCAGGAGAGAATATTAACATAGAACCTGCTGAGGGTCAAGGCAAAGTAAATGTTACTGCTGCTGATATCAACATGGATTCATCATTCACTAGATTTACTACTAGTGGTGGTTTCTATGTTGATGGTAGTGGTGAGTTTTCAATCAACCAGAAAGAAAAGGTAGGTGCATCTACATCAGTTAATACTATTGGAACATTCAATCAAGTAATCAAGGGTGACTATAATCTAAGAGCAACTGGCAATCTGCAACTAGAGTCAGACTTTGGTCACTTGCTATTCAAAACAACCAAAGGTGGCATGGCAAGAGTCATCAATGG
>JAYPBG010000616.1:265-1576 GCA_038124075.1 Gammaproteobacteria bacterium | reverse complement strand
GTGTATGGGACCCCAACAAAGAGGTCCCTGCTCATGAACTTGATCTTGAGCACTCTTACGAAATGGTTATGAGTTTGAGTGCTAGGATTAATGCCATCGACAAAAGTAATACGCCCCAAGCATCATCCTGAGTTGTTCTTTCATGTCATTGGTCTGATACTGTGGTGGCAGTCCTACGTTCCATTTCTCACCACCCTTAATCATATCTTTTGCGACTACGTTTTTACTCTTAAGATTTGCGCATACAAGTAGTCGTGTCAAACCACCCTCTTTGTAGAACTTAATAAACTCATTCTGTGGCACTATCGGTGCTATCTCCACAGGTTCATTGTAGATATCCTCAGACCTTTCCACAGGAGGTGGCTCAGGTTCAATAGGTTCTTCTACTGGTAGTTTTACTGGATCTGCACAGGGGCAACCGACTGACTGCTCCCACTTAATAAAATCTGCCCATGTTTTTAATCCTGGGGGATGTTTTTCTGTACCTGGGTGACCTAGAACTGTGGTGCCCATCACGAGAATCATAATTACAAATAACCACCTCACTTTAGTATTCTATAGATCTCCATTAGTTCACCATCGTCTAACGGAGAGGTTAATGTAAAAAAGTTTTGGTGTTCGCCCTGCATATATTCCTTTAACTCTACTATGTCTTTATACTTGGCCATGAGACCGTAAAGCATATAATCAGGGTCTAAGTGACATTGAGCACAAACATTGTCATTTGAAAAAACTCTTGCCGACCTCTGATATCGCTCACTTTGTAGTAACACAGAGGTCAAATCCTTTTGTATCCTCTCGTTCTGCGTCTGCATCGAAGGCAGTATCATGAATGCGGCATAGGCAATCAAACCTATCGCTACCATAGCAAAGGTCTTTGTTGCCTTGATCGTTTTTAGAGTGTCCTCTTCGATCTGTTTGACTGCCTCAAAATGCGTACCTTGATCATCCTCTATTGCTTGGACTGTCCCTGTCGATTTCGGTTTTCCTTTTTGAACTGCCATATTATTTCAACTTCACTATTTTCTTGGATAGTTGCTCACTAAACCACTTGAGTACTATCGGGATTGATATATTTGCCGTCAGTGAGAACAGATAAGCGAAGGGGTATTTGAACCCTGCGTATGGCTGTAACTGTGGTACTGAGGCAAAGGTTATCAGGATCATGATGTATCCTGTAAACGCCATACCGATATTGATGAAAAGATCGAAGGCAATCAATCTTACGTTGTGTCCCTCGGCATCCTCATCTTTGTTAATGGCACCGATGGTAGTGTTGTCATGTCGATAGTTGAATAGAAAATCAATTAT
>JAYPBG010000616.1:0-255 GCA_038124075.1 Gammaproteobacteria bacterium | reverse complement strand
TGCTGACGATTGAGCCAACAAGATCAATACCCAAGAATGGAACAGTTGCTCCGAAGATGATTTGGAGTACAACACCAAGAGCGATTACTGCCATCCCTAACTCGGTTATTTGTTTGCACCATGCAATTGCTTTGTTAATCATGGTTTACCTTTCGTGATTAGTGTAAAGAGGACCAGGAAGATCCGTCGTAGACCTGTAATCTTCCTGCTGTGCTATTAAATATCACTGCACCAGCACTAAATGTAGCATTATCA
>JAYPBG010000615.1:0-1588 GCA_038124075.1 Gammaproteobacteria bacterium | reverse complement strand
TGCTGGTATATGTGGGTCACTTGCAATCGTTTTCAGAATATTGAACAGTTGCACCCTAAGATTAAACAAAGTTGTATTTTCTGTATAATTATCTTCAAAATAATACATCTCATCTAAGCATGTTTGGAAATTTTCAATGGCTGGTAAGACCTTATTCACGATGTCTTTGTTCAATGAATCACCGCATGAGTAGAGCTTAATGAGCCCATTAGTGCTGTTGATGAGTGTTTCGCATGCTAATTTGAAACGATCATGATCATTTTTTATCTCATGAGGTAGTGCAATGTTATTGATAAATATTATGCAATTCATATATGCACTAATATCATCCTCAAACGCACGGCTTTTGGACATAAAGTCGAATAAGCCTGGCTTCCTCATGTCCTTATCAAGAGCTTCATTAGCAAAGCCTCTGTCTGCTTGCTTCAGTCTGCTCTCTTCAGTAGCATGTTTAATAGCCTCTGACAATAGGTCTGCGTTAAATAGATTGTCATCATCGGAGTCACTATCAATGTCAATATTGGCAAGTGAGGCTGTAGTTTCTAATCTGTTCATATGAAAACCTTAAATAATTCTGTATATACTTTAATTAAAAATCGTTAAAACGTTATGTGATATTCCAGGCTTGCCTTTTTGAAAATATAGTGCGATGAATTTTTAGTCCCAAATCATCCAGTATCACCATCTGATTTCTTCTAATTGTATCAGTCTCTTCATTGCGAATATTGTAAATTTCATGTCTTCCGCTAGCCCAGCTATTCATAAATTCACTGCAAATATGAACAAGTACAGGACCACATGACTTAGAATCTACTTGCTGTTGTGCATTCAGAAGATGAGTCTCAGTTTTTATTTTTCGGTCTTCCACATTTTTTAAAACAATTTGTCCCCAATTTTGGTTCTCTTTATCCGAGGCTCGCTGGTTCAGTGGATCAATAAATGTCAATTTGATCGTTCTATCTGTTGAAACCGTTGCAATTAACCCTTGCCAATGCCAAATGGTTTCGCTTGCATCAGATGCATTCTGGGCTATGGGTAAGAAGGGTATAACAAGCATTTGATGCCCGGATGCTGCTTGCTTTTTATCACTGGAGTAGCTTTCAGACGTTTTCATATGCTTATTAGGGGTTATAACATTATCGATCCACTCATTAAGCTTTCCAATTAAGCTGGAATCGATGGTTCCATTTTTTCTCTTATTTTCTAATTCTGTGCAGGGTGGCATTACAGTAATGGAGTTATTTTTTTGGGCATAATGAGTGAGCAGTTCAAGCACATCGTTAACACTGTAGGTGTAATCTTCATTTATGCCGCCCCGTTCTCTTATGAATTTTGGAAGGATATCATTGAAGTTGTTTCCTAATTTTTCATCAAGCATACCTATAAGGTTGAACCGTTGGTTAGAGTCTGTTAAAGGAGGGAACATGTTATAGAGCTTATCCTGTATCGCTTCTAAACGTTGATTTGATAAATGTATGCCCCATGACTGTTTGGGGTCGTTGATAGCAGAGTTATTATGATTCTTTTGCTTAAGAATAAATTTAGATAAGTCGCCCCGTTAGCGGCGACTTGATCGCATTCTTGAACG
>JAYPBG010000614.1:0-1588 GCA_038124075.1 Gammaproteobacteria bacterium | reverse complement strand
AACAGGTTAGAGGGGTCTTTGCATCTTTTTTACCTCACAGAAGCGGAGAAGAGCCCGTTAGAAAAGAGCCGCACCCAGTTCGATTTGGACCAATACCCTTTTGAGCCACCAGAACTGGATAACTCCGATCACATTGAACTTCTTTAGTTCTTAGCTTAGTTCTTAGCAGTAATTCTTACAGCGTTCCTAGAGAGCAAAACGGAACAGTCGAAACTGCGTCGTCACCACCCAAGATAAACATTGATGTCACCTATTGATAATAGCATATTGATAAAACGCAACAGGCCGTTAAAAAACCTATCAAACACCTATACATCGCATCAGAAAATCGTATAGAATAGCCCCATATTAATTACATCACTCATTACATCAACTATAACAATATTCATTTAGAGGTATCCAATGATCTCAGCGTCACACAACAGGCATAATGTAAACAGCCCTCTTCCACCGGTAAACCAACACAGTGGTGCACGCTCCGCGCACACGCCCCAAAAAGGGTCCAATACACGCTTTTTCAACAACAAAAGGTTGATGAAGCTCATCGCACTGACCGCCATAATGATGCCCTCAGCCAGAACAGAGGCACATAATGCACATAATCGATTGGCTGTTTCGAACCCAAACACCAACCAACGTTTACTCCAGAGCACTGAATCTCCATCACCACAACCTACGCTGTCACCCACTGCAGCCCCTACTGAAAACTGCTCATACCAAAACATGAGCACAGATCAATTGATGGACTTTATTTTTAGTGAAAACCGCACTGTGACTCAAAAAGATATCCGTCAAGATCTCTTTTATTCTGTTTTCGCCAAACACCCACTACCCGTCACACTTGAGCCAAGAAATGGGCTTTTTAATAAGCAAGGGGATTTTTCTTCATTTCTTGACGGCTTTCCCAACAGGCTTGAGCCTAATGAAGTTGAGATTCTTCGCGACGCAATAAAGTACTGGAATAACGCGTTTAATCGCGAAGTAATGCAGCTTGTTGAAGGACCCATAAAGGATGACCAAGGCATATTGGTCCAACACTGCGGTGATCGAGAATCATTTTACGAAAGTGGTAAAGAAGCCTACGCCCACCCTCCGTTCCCTATAAACAGCCTTGGCGGTATTGTCTGTTTAAATCCGAGATCCGATGAAATAGCTGATCCAATGAGGCTTGTAGCGCACGAATTGGGCCATGCTGCATTTGGACTAAAGCATACTATAGAGAAGGCTGAAGAAGGTGCAAGAAGTGTTATTTCAGATGCTTGGAGCTTTCCCACAGATCAGCATTTCCAAGAGTTTCGTGGAATGTCTACGGTTATGGCGTACAGGACAGATGAATCCAAACGTGGCAATCATAAATTTAATGTGGACTGCCCAGGACCGGTCGATGTCTTATTGTCACGCATCCATGATGACATAAAAAACCCCTTTGTACGAGTAGCGCCACAAGAAAGCTGCACAATGAGAAGTGATAAAAGCTTTTATCCATTTGATCGATTCTTAAGCTCGGCAACAGATGGGATTACAATAGGGTTAGCAAACGGCTTAATAAAAGGAACCATAAAACATCTGAACAATCATGGGTATATGC
>JAYPBG010000613.1:376-1596 GCA_038124075.1 Gammaproteobacteria bacterium | reverse complement strand
TTACCATAAATCGAAAAGCGGCATCCACCTCATACCCCACCTCTTTCAGAGCAGACTCATTCAATAAAATATCCAAGCCCGACTTTAACGAGACAGAGAGGATACAGCAGTCACCTCGCACACACGCCTCATCACGACTCAGCGTAAACACTTTATTCCGCTTAGACAGTTCAAAAATACGCTGATAGTACGCCTCCATATCACGTGTTATATAAGCAAGTTGATACCCCTGAAAGCCTTGTAAAGAGACAACCGCTTCGACGGGCAGCATCAAAGGCAACCATACCGCCTCCTGATCCGCTGCAGCAGCCACAAACGCGTGGGCCTCCTCTAAAGAGCGTTGGCTCTCAGGGTCATAGATCACCACAATCGTGATTGGCGTGGAAGAAGCGCTGTTTTTTACGCCATGTATATACTTCAGGCTGTTTATGATTAACTGAATTTCACGAGAAAACAGATCTGAAGAGAGGCTGTCTGAAGAAAATGCGCCCGAAGGGAGTGTCTCTGAAGCAGGCATTTCAGAGGCTGATATGTCTGAAAAAGACAAGAAGACAACGTGAAAAAGAAACAGAAGGTAGCGAAGACCCACAAACAGTTTGCTCACCACTTTACCTGAATAGTTTGTAAACAAGCAGCGCAAAGCCCAGAAAAGAGCCATACTTCCAAACAAGAGCCACCCTAACCCATCTATTAACTATAGCAGCTTGGCAATACTTGAGCCGTTTAGTAATACCTGCCCCGTTACGGCCTCTCTGCTCACGCCATACCGGCCCCTTTTTCAATCAAGTAAAAAAAACGCTCTGCCTCCTCTTCCACCCTCAACAACTCATGCCCTAAAAATGTACAAAATTTCGGAATATCCCGCTGTGTCGAAGGGTCCGTCGCAACCACCGCCAATCGAGCACCGCTGGGCATCTCTCTCACTTTATTGTGCAGCATCATGACAGGTTCTGGGCAGAAGAGCCCTTCCGCATTAAGCTGGTAAGCCGCCTCAAAGCCTGCACGATCCACTGGATTCAACTCTTCAACCATCTTTTTTATAACTCCAATTCATACATTCTCACCTTCAGAAAGCCCGCAAAGATAGGCGCAAAACAGGAAAAACAACAGGAAAAAATAAACAAAAAATATTCATTGACACAAATATCGTGAAATGCGTCCAATTTTACATCATTTATCGATCAGATAACACACGCCCCCCTCAAGCTGAACTATAATGA
>JAYPBG010000613.1:0-366 GCA_038124075.1 Gammaproteobacteria bacterium | reverse complement strand
ATGGTTATTTTTTAACCATTTATTTAAAGAAAAAATTAAGTCATTGATTTATAGGTTTTTTCACAGTTGCGTTGTCGTGAGGACTCTTAAAGCATGCTCTACTTCTCCACCAAAACCAGGGCGGTGATCCATCCGCTGATGACCGCAATAGCCATCGGCTATTCAGCCAATATTATGGCGAATGAAACCGAAGTGCATGAAACCGACCGTAACCACGCATACAGCCACTACGAAATCACCGTCGATCCCACAACCGGCAACTTCATACCCAACAGATCAAAAAGAGACACCCATCAAATCAATCAGATTGAAATTAATCAGATAGTCAAAAAAGGACACCCATCAAATCAAGATCAAAAAAGTCAA
>JAYPBG010000612.1:0-1607 GCA_038124075.1 Gammaproteobacteria bacterium | reverse complement strand
TGCTCGGCGTTATTATTCTCCAGCAGTTCCTACAGTAATAACAACCTGATGGATCATGTTAATTCAAGTTCTCAAGACTCTTATCAAGCTAAATTGCACTTAGATGATAAGACAGATGAGGCTACTTTAAAATTCTCGGGCAATCCCCCAGCAAGCATAGACGGGTATGATCTATATACTATTGATGGTTTTAATTTAAAGAAAGGAAATAAGGAATATCCAGTAACTGAGCACGATGATTACTCCAAATTATTAAGTGTTATGAAGCTTAAGGACCTGCACTACAGTTTAGATAATTTCCCTCATTCAGAACTGGTTTTTTCTTACGAATTATCAACAGATCAAGTTATCTCAAGGTTTCATAATTGTTTCAGATCATATTCAGGTTTTGCTGTGTTGATGTCATGTGTTATGGATGCATGGAAGTTATTTTGGAAAACACATTACCACAGCATTGATGTAACAAGCCCACTGGTTATGGCTATTTGATATACAATTCAAGACATAGATACTGATATAAAAAATCGGTTCGGGCACAGCGCACCTAGCTTTTTCGGCAACATACGCCTCGATCTTTATCGAAAGGAGTTGGTTGGTACTTTCCCATCAGATGCTAATTCAGAAGATAAAATTAAATTAGAACAAGAATATAAGCAAGCTATCGCTTTATTCAGTAAAGCGACTTTTGATTACTTCGAAAAAGCCTCTACTTCACTTTTGGATGCTTATAATCGGCAAATGTTAGGCAGAAAATTTTTGGAGGCTATTGACGACACACATCATGATGATCGAGAAAAGTTTATATACAAAGCAATTAAGCCATTTGAATCTGAAAAATGTCAGGAAGAGCTTCCGAGTTATCTTGTTACTAATTTAGGCGATCCGCGACTTGCTTTAATCGCTAAAAGTTACGCTACTGAAATTTGTCAATATAATACAATTTCCTTTAATGGTAGGACAAATCCCCCAAAATATATAGGAGAGGCCGCAGATAAAGATCAAGACCATTCAACTTTTGTGCCCTATGCATTTTGCGACAAATACAGATGTGTGATACATGTAAGCGAGATTCTCTATTATAGGCTTTCCTTGAGTGATCTTGCGACTGCACTTGTTAGCGATGAAATTAATGATATAAGAAGTTATTTGGTTTTAGATCGCAAAGTGTCTTTGAGGCTATCTCTGTGTAATCCTTATTGCACTGTTAGTGATGATATTGTTGGTCTTCAGAAAGTGCTTGATAACATTATCATGAATCCTAGATTAGGGTGGGTGGATTGGATGTTAATCATGTATAAAAATAATCAAACAAACTGACCATACTCATAAAACGTTTCACTGTTCAAAAGCTAATTCGCATGTTTTCTGTAGGTATGGCCCTAAGTGCATTTATGAGCCTACTTAACAGGTACATACTGTTGTTGTTGAAATTTAAAGTAACAATAAAAAAGGCAGCCAATGGCTGCCTTTTTTGTATTTGCTCTGTTATCGCTATCTTTTATTGAGTGGAACATAGTCGCGGCTATCAGCACCCGTGTAAAGCTGACGTGGGCGACCAATGCGATAGGGGTGGGTAATCATTTCGTTCCAGTGAGAGATCCAGCCTA
>JAYPBG010000611.1:1250-1609 GCA_038124075.1 Gammaproteobacteria bacterium | reverse complement strand
CTAGTGAATCCCTCTCCATTGAAGACGCTTTTGGTAACAAGTTTATGGAAGTGGTTGATCTGATCAAACCAGAAGACATCACCGAGAAGTGTTGGAAGGGATATAAGAAGAAGGGAATGAAGACAATGTTTGGTAAGAGATATCCAAACTGCGTCAAAGCAAATGAAGAAAATGAAACTGTTGATGAGGGTATCAGAGGAGATGATTCACCTACTAATGCCCAAATCACCAAGCAGGGTGCAGAGCGTCAGAACGCTGTTGCCAAACTGATGCAGAGCAAGGAAATGCAAAAGCGTTTTGATGCTGCTATTGACAAGAAGATTAAGAAAGAAAAAGAAGAACGGGCGAAAAGAATGAGA
>JAYPBG010000611.1:0-1240 GCA_038124075.1 Gammaproteobacteria bacterium | reverse complement strand
TTGTGACCTGGAAAGGGAGAACATATGTCTTAAAAATGTTCTTCCCTCAGGCAACAATGCCTAAGAGAGAGGATGTTCAAAGAGAGGTTCAAAAAGTCTATCCTGGTTGTAAGGTAACTCAATTCCGTAGAACTGAACTTCCTAGTGAGACTTCCCCACATAATGATCCCATTTTAAGGGTGCAAAAGGAAGAGGCAGAATGTGCAGCAACTCCAAAAGGTAAGGACTGTCCCGTTCATGGTCAGAAGTGCTGCCCAAATCTCTCTGAGGAAGAGGTAGAATTTGCTGGCGAACTGATGACTGAAGAGCAGTTCGATGAGGCAGCAGGTGAGAAGGATGCTTGCTATCACAAGGTAAAAGCACGTTACAGTGTTTGGCCAAGTGCATATGCATCTGGTGCATTAGTTAAGTGCCGTAAGAAGGGTGCTAAGAACTGGGGCAACAAAACCAAGAAAGAATCTTTTGAATTATCTGATTGGAGATCAGATCTGGAGGATGATCGCCTGGGAAAGTAGATGAAAAACTGAATATTAAGAAGGCAGACATGGGAGAAGTCATTGACGACTTCTATGATTCTGATGCTCCTCAATTCAAAGGCAAGTCCAAAGAGAAGCGTCGTCAGATGGCAATTGCTGCCAAACTGCAGGCGGATGAAGAGCGTGCTTGCTGGAAGACCCACAAAAAAGTGGGTATGAAGATGAAGGGTGGCAAACTCGTAAATGACTGTCGTCCCAAGAATGAAGAGGTTGATCTCAAAAAGAAGTCTTCTGAGAGAAAGTTAAATACTAATCCAGGAGAAAAACCAGAGTCTGCTAAGGAGTATCGCAAGAACTCTGAACCTTTGAGAAAGCATCGTGAGAAGTTTGGTGACCTTGCTAAAGAAGATTGGCAGTCTGTCAATCGTAAGGACAAGACCGATGGTCTGAGTCAGAAGGCAGTCAATGCTTATCGTAAAGAGAATCCAGGTTCTAAACTGAAGACTGCTGTCACTAAGAAACCTTCTCAACTTAAGAAGGGATCCAAGGATGCTAAGCGTAGATCTTCATTCTGTTCCAGGATGAAGGGTATGAAGAAGAGACTGACCTCTGCAAAAACTGCAAGAGATCCAGACTCCAGAATCAATAAAGCACTCCGTCGCTGGAATTGTAACTGATGAAAACATTTAGAGAGTTTATTAATGAAGCCAACAAAAGTGGTGATAGTTCTTTGCGTGACTGGTTTGGCAAGAGTCGCTCTTCTG
>JAYPBG010000610.1:0-1624 GCA_038124075.1 Gammaproteobacteria bacterium | reverse complement strand
GTGGAGAGGCGTGGGTACTTTTATGGTTTTTTTGATTTCCTGGGTGTCCTGAAACAAACTATTCTGAAACCAGTACCCTGAAACCAGTCCTCCATGTTAATGATCGTCCAAATTCACATAGTAGCGCGTAGATCTACCAGAACCTTTTTGTATGAACGCTCCTAATTCCTTGAGTTGCTGTAAATGCCGAGTGGCTGTTGCTTTCGATACGCTCGTAATGGAGCTGTATTTTTTTGCGCTCATTCCACCCTCGAATCCTTTCGGCCCTTCATCCAGCATGCGATTGATGACTTTCAATTGGTGTTTATCAAGTTGGTTACGGTAACGATCATGAAAACGAGTCTTTTTGAGAATAAAATCAATCAATGCCTCTGTATCCGCTTGTGCACCCAAAGCCATGTGAGCAAAATACGTAATCCAAGCTGTTATCTCATTAGATTTTTGCGCGGATTCAAGCGCGTCGTAATAGTCTTTTTTATGCGTTTCTATTGCTTTGGATAATGAGAGTAAAACGGGTCGGCCAAGTCCTTGTGAAAGCACTTTCTCAGACAAGGCGCGTCCTATCCGACCATTACCATCTTCAAAAGGGTGGATTGACTCAAAGTAGAGGTGCGCAATGGCTGACCGCACCAGTGGAGAGGGTGTGGTGCTGACCGCGCCATTGAACCAAGCAATGTAGCTCAGCATTTCCTGAGGCACACGTTTAGAGGGTGGTGCTTCAAAATGAATGGTAGGTTTATAAGTGATGCCAGAAACTACCTGCATTGGCTCTTCGTGGGTGCGCCATGCCCCAATGGCGATGCGAGTGCTATCTTCCAAGAGCATTCGATGCCAATTAAACAACATGGTATCGGTGAGTTTATCTTCAAATGTATTGCGCACTGTTAGCATCAGCTGCGCTGCTCCTTTGGCGCGCAGGTCATGCACTCGCTCTGGTTCAAGGTTAAGGCCAAGTTGATTGCGAATAGACGACATGACATCTTGGCGACTGATATATTCTCCTTCGATTTCTGATGTCTTGACAGCTTCAGTTACCATCATATCGAGGATGGTTTCGTGACGGGTCTTTTCTGGCAGCGAATGAAATGCCTGACCTGTTCGTTCGGTCTGACGGTGGAATCTTGCTATTTCTTCACCAATACCTGTAAGATCATAGTGGAATTCTGGCCAGTCTCTTTGTTGCCAATTATATCTCATGAGGCAATTATGACATATATTCGGCTCACTTCAAGGCCAAATTGAGCCGATTAAGGGGGGTTTTTCGGCTCACTACACACATATGACTGCGTTATAATGCTGCCGTTGGACCATTAAAAGAGGTTAACACCTCCCGCTAGTCTTGTAACATATTGATTTACAGTGCAAAGAGGAAGTGCAAAGAGGGAAGTGCAAAGAGGACACCCAAAACTATTGACTGCTGCCACTACCAGCAAACTAGAGTGGCTATATTTGATGGACACATAAACTCGAGTATTCTAGACATCATTGAAGAAGAGGATACCATAACACGCTTAATCAAACCCAATTTACAACTCTTAGCGCATCAACACGGCAGAACTCTTTTTCGTTATTTGTAACCACAACCAGCCCTTTTGACCTTGCATGGCCTGCTATCATTTGATCA
>JAYPBG010000609.1:0-1624 GCA_038124075.1 Gammaproteobacteria bacterium | reverse complement strand
GCCTTACGGTTGGCGCACTCTTTAAAAGTGCCAACAAACGCTGGATCCGCCATAAACTGACGGGTATGTGGAAACGTGCAATCAAAGTGGCTGCACTCTCTGAGGTATTGAGCCGAGGTCGCTCGGGTTTAGACCCTGCCGAGGCGATGCTTGCTGGGCTTCTGCACGATGTCGGCATCATACCCATCGTTCTGCTCTGCGATAAGAAATTTGGCGAACCTACCCACCATAAACCGCTCGATGAGGCCATCGCCCTACTCAGCCCTCATCTGACCGGATGGATTCTAAAACAGTGGCATCTCAGTGAAGCCATTTCAACAGTACCCTATCAAATACAGGATTTGAAACGCAGCCACGAAGGCAACGCAGACTATACCGATGTCATACAGGTCGCTTTGCTCCATACTTGGCGGGGCAAAGATCACCCGTTTGGCAATGTCGCCTGGCATCAGGTTCCTGCATTTGAAAAACTGGGCCTTACACCAGAAGAGAGCATCAATGCCATCAAAGAGTCTCACAAAGAGATCAAAGAAGTGATGACTATTCTAAAAGGGTAGTCACAACCTTAATTCACAAGCAGATCACCCACTAAAGAAGCCGCCCTACCCAACACAACATGAGCCTGAACAGAATCCTGCATCCGTTGTATTTTCCCCACGGCATCAAAATAGAGAGCAATACGGCTTACTTGATGATTCTGCTCACGCTCTTTTTTTGATGAGTCATGATAAGAGAGCATAATCGGATAAACCTCACTGTTTAATGGCGCACGGTATAACAAGGCATACCCAAAATTATCAAAGTCCACTCGGTATAAACCACCGGAGACAGAAAGTGTACGCGATGAGGCAGCCAGGACCTCCTTTCTCATAAGTACATGCTTTTCTGTCAACATCCCATTATTTGAAACTTTCACTGCATAGACAATCCAGTGACTGCCGCTTTCGAACGCGTTACTGCAGCTGAAGCGATCCCGAGTTTGACATGCAACCACAGTATAACCACGCTTAATCGCCTCTTCACGTGCAAACTCAAAGAGATCAGTATAATTTTGAACAGCGTCCGCCAACTGATCTTCACCACTGTCTGAAAACTGAATCATATTAGAGACAAACATCAATATGGCGATCACTGAAAGCGTGATAAACACATCAATAACACTCATACTTGGTTTTATGAATGTCATTTTACCTGCTATACAATCATCTATACAATCCGATTCACAGTCCGCTTCAGCCCAAGCCTCTGTCGTACTTTCGTACTGCTCTGTTTCAACATCCGTTTTTAACACCGCATTGTTATTCTCTACTTTTATCACAGACAACATATCATGCCCTACGCCCTTTAACTCACTTGAGCTCACTGACTGCTTACAATGTATTACATTGAAGCAACACAAACTCATACCAAGCAATCGGCAGATACAGATACAGATACAGATCAGAACCGATTTTACCTTTATATCTATTAAAGATAGACCGTTAAGCGGGTTATTCCGTTTTCATTTCTATTCAATATGTTTTGTTAGGTTAATGTGAGAAAATCCACCCAGAGCACTAGTGCTCTGGGTGGCTTAAAATTTAGGGTGAGCGATTTTCTGAAGCCTTAGCTGCTAGGCGTCCAT
>JAYPBG010000608.1:1005-1625 GCA_038124075.1 Gammaproteobacteria bacterium | reverse complement strand
CATCACCATCAAGTATGAAAGTCACTCATACATTTACATTATCTCCAGGAACTTATCCAGTTACAGTCGGAGATGGTGGAACCTCTCCATCTGATAATGGATCAGAATCAAAAATTGGAACTTCTACAGTCGTAGCAAGTGGTGGTGGATATGGTGGTGATAACTCTACCGGAAACCCTGGTGGATCTGGTGGTGGTGGAACAAGTGGAACCGCATCATCCACTAACTCTCCAGACCCATTATCACCAGATAAGCAAGGAAATGTTGGCGATAACAGTGGTAATGGAGGTGGCGGTGGTGGTGCCGGTGGTGCTGCGAGTGGTGCAACTGGTGGGGCAAAATTAAATATTTCGGCATATAATACTACTGAAATTAATCCAGGTATTACGATGCCAGCAGCTTGGCAATCCTATGTTGGCACTGATGGAGGATATGCTGGTGGTGGATATGGTTATGATGACAACCCAAATTCACATAACCAGGGCGCAGGATCGCAAGATGCTGGTATAGTAAATACTGGTGGAGGTGGTGATGAAGGTTCACCTTCTCCTGGTGGAAAGGGTATTGTTATTATTCGTTATCAATAAATATCTAAAAAAGTTATAAGATGGGCGTTCGTT
>JAYPBG010000608.1:266-971 GCA_038124075.1 Gammaproteobacteria bacterium | reverse complement strand
GGATATAAGTATCACTACTTTACTCATCCAACCACTGATGATTTTGTAGTAACTTCTGGTGATACTGATATTGAATTTATTGTCATTGGTGGTGGTGGTGCTGGTGGAAGTTACAGAGGTGCTGGTGGTGGTGCCGGTGGTGTAAACTCTAATTGGCCTGGATTCCCTGGATCTTATGGCGGCACTACTTACCCAGTATCTCCAGGAACTTATCCAATTACTGTTGGAGATGGTGGAGCAACTGGACCAGCAAGTGGTAGTAGTGGAAGCACTTCTGTTTTTAATGGACCTGGAGTAAACAGTGGAAATCCGATCAGTGGATCAGGTGGAGGTGGTGGAGCAGGTGACTCATCTAACACTGGAGGACATACAAATGGTCTTAATGGCGGTTCTGGTGGTGGTGGACGAGACAACACAAGTAGTGGTGGAACAGGTGGTGGAGGAGATACATCCCCACAAACTACTGGTGAAATAGGTAATGATGGTGGAGATGCCAATGGTGCATATGGTGGTGCAGGTGGCGGCGGTGGCGTAGTTTCACCTACCGTTCCATAAAACTGAAATTCTTTAAAAAGCTCCTGTTTAGGAGCTTTTTTCGTTTTATGGCCTAACGTTTCGTAGCAATGTAGGTTAGTATGATAGTGAGTGCAGTAATTAGAGTTTCCTAACCTCATTTATGAATAGCAGTTCATCCCATAACCACAC
>JAYPBG010000608.1:0-256 GCA_038124075.1 Gammaproteobacteria bacterium | reverse complement strand
TATTTTGGAGGAGGTGGTGCTGGACACATTTATCCAAACACATCTGCCAATGGTGGATATGGTGGTGGTGCGGATAGCAGTGATGGTACACCAACCTCGGGTGGAAATGGAACGGATGGCACCGGAGGTGGTGGAGGTGGAGGTGGAGAAGCAGAGTCCACAGGTGGAACAGGTGGTTCAGGTATCATTATTATTAGATACTCAGTCTAAATAACTAAAAAAATAATATGGCACCACTTCGATCATTAGGCAACCC
>JAYPBG010000607.1:0-1629 GCA_038124075.1 Gammaproteobacteria bacterium | reverse complement strand
TCAATAAACGTTTTATCAGTGAGAAGCATGTTCATATAACTGTTTGCAAGCTGTGTGGAAACCCCAGAATTATCTATGTAATTACGAGCAAAACTTGGATGTCTTGAATCTGGGTTGGTTTGCTGCATGCTGTATTTAAACTCAAAGTCATGGTCATGGTCAAGAATCAATTCCCCATCGGATAACAATTGATTGATATGTTCAGGCTCCCTCGTGTTTAAATAGGCTTTAAACTTAATGGTATTGGCAACTCGCTTCCATGCTTGGATACGTTCTGACTTGGATAGGTTGGGAAAAAATAAATCGGTTTCGGTTCCTGGCAAAGAGACGGGATTCTCTAGATCGATGATAGCCTCATCCAATAGTTTAAGTGCTTCTTCATAAATAAAGGCATCGTCTTGTAAAGGAGGGTTGAGTTCGGTGCCGTCTAAAGATTTGCTGTAGGGGATATCTCCAAACAGGTCTACCATCAAGATCATGGTGTAGGCCTTTAGAATCTTGGCTACCCCAAAGTGATTATAAAATGCATCTGATGAGGTGTTGGAAAGTAAGGTCTGTGTGTCAATAAATACTTTGGTGTATGCATTAGAATGTATGTTATCGAAGCTTGAACCGTTAAATGCATTTTGATAAGTGCTTCCATACATGAAGTGCATTCTGGTGAGTTCTCCACCATAAGCAGAAGCTCTGGCAAAGGTGCTTTTGGAGGATAGTTGAATGTTATTTAAAAGTAGGGATGGGTCGGCATACTCGATGTTTACATTGGAATCATCTTCGGTCACAGCTTCTAAGGCGCTGTCGCAGTGTGCCGTAAAGTAAAGAGCACCTACAAGCAAACAGATGGGAAGGCATTTCATAGTGTGGTCATCATTTTGTTGTTAAAAGTGTTTGTACAAGAAGTACTAAAAATTAAATTTTGTGCTTCCTTTGCTTGGGTCCCAGAATGGACCTTGTAACATATCATCCATTGTTTTCTGCTCAACGTTATCATTTCTATTGACCATGGATGCAGGATAGAGAACCGATCGTGGCCAGTTTCCTGGGCTAGGAGTGAGTGCAGGTTGTAGATTATCGTCACGATCAGGGAATCCTGTTCTTCGCATTAAGTTGTAGGCTTCATATCCATTGCCCCAAAGCGCAAAATAATATTCACGCGCGATAACTCTCATTTTCTCTGAGGAAGTAGGGGCAGCATCAAAGCGTTCTAACACTACCGCTTGGTAAGCAGAGATGGTAGAATCAGTGATTTCAAAGGGAGTTCCAGCGGCGAACGGTTGTCCAAAATTAGCTACTTTATCGAAGCTATGTTCAAGCGCGGTTTGCAGAGATGCGCGAGCATTAGAAGGATTGTTTCTGAGTAAGAGTTCAGCTTCGGCAATCATAAAATGAGTGAATGCAGACAATAGAATGGGTTCAATACCAGCGCCTTGCAAACCTAAGTGACTATCAGCGGAGCTACCTTTACCCTCATCAAATGCACCACCAGCAGGATAAATACCATAAGTTGCTCTTTCTAAATGATCAACTATCCAATCATCTGATAAATGATCACGACCAGAATAACCATAAGGGAGATATAAATAGGGATCATCCTCATCAAAATGAGCGGGAGGATTCCAAAATCTACAA
>JAYPBG010000606.1:0-1640 GCA_038124075.1 Gammaproteobacteria bacterium | reverse complement strand
AACACAAGAAGGCGGCGTGAATTTGAGCAATCTATTTCGCGCCAGCGACTACGTATCGAGCTCAGAACCCGTTTAACATGAGCGTGTTGAAACACTTTCGATGCCCAGAGACGCTGTGAATATGAATGTGAATAGAGAAATCGACCTTCAGCAGTCACCCGTTACAATGCCCAGCATCACCCATGGTGGTTCTGCCTCTCAATGGCCCTCGTTGGCGTTCATTGAATTACCCTTGGAACTCTTGGCGGAGGTCTCATCTTTTTTGGGGGGAGGGGCTGTCCGATCGCTAAGAACGATGGGGCGTGCGATGAGAAGCCCAATATTGACGCAACACGTCTCACTCTCACCCAAAATGAGGGCGATCGAGGTGTGGCTAGACGTGGCAGGACAGACCGAAGAGGGTATGTTATGGTTGAGCCGGCGTTGTGTGCGCCTGCCAAGTAGCATCACGGATAAGCAGCTTCGACAATTGGTGGAGAGAGGGTATTTAAATGCAGTACGTGAACTTCATCTCCATGTTTGTCGTCATTTAACAGATTTAGGAATATCCTGCTTAAGAGCGCTAAAAAGCCTTGAAGTGCTCAACTTAAGCGGATGTTCTCAACTCACACATGTAGCCTTATCGCACCTATCTGTATTGACGAAGTTAAAAAAATTGGATCTGATTGGGTGCCAGCTGACAGATCAAGGGATAGAGCCGTTATCCGGCTTAATAAATCTTCAGGCATTGAATCTTAGATGGTGTGGTCAACTAACGGATATGAGTCTATTGCACCTGGCGAAACTGCCTCGTTTGGAAAGCGTGAGTTTGATAGGCTTACATCAACTGAGTGACGAGGGGCTTGCTCATCTATACCGGGTAGCATCGCTTAAAAACCTGGATTTAAGCCTTTGTATGGGGGTAACCAGCAGAGGTATAGGACGCTTGGCATGCTTGCCGAACTTAGAGACCTTGCATCTTATATGTTGTCGTCAGTTGAGAGATGAAGGTATAGATCAACTCTCACAATCCAGAACGCTGCATACGATCAATGTGAGCGGATGTTACCAATTAACCGACGCTGCACTGCGCTCTTTTTCTCACATGCTTCAGCTAAAAAGCATAAAATTAAACTTATGTTTTAGGTTAACGGACATTGGGTTGTTTCACTTGGCGAGCTTAACAGATCTAAAACAGCTTGATCTTAGTTTATGCTCTGGCCTGTCGCAAGAGGGTGTCGCGGGCTTGCGGAACCGGTTGAGTGGGTGTGAGATTGATGGTTAGTGCGCTGATGACCAAGCTCTGGATACCGTTCATTAAATTGAGAAAGGAGGGAGCCTTAGAGCAGCCTTAGAGGACAGCCATAAAATAGCAGGAGCCTTAGAGGACAGCCATAAAATAGAACAAACCAAAAAGGATAATAAATAATCATCTGGTGCTGCATGCATTGCTACCAACTCATGCGTAAGCTCTTCAGAAGAGATAAAAGAGATAAAATATACACTTTACATAGCTTATGCTGAGGAAATAAGAAGGAAAACCTTGAAACGCTTAGAGCGCCTGCTCATCAGGCCCTAATTGACCTGACGAAATAGAGGGAAGTGTGTTTTATGTTTTAAATTGGAAGAGAGTATAAGGCTCTATGAAAATGCCTGCAGGC
>JAYPBG010000605.1:0-1641 GCA_038124075.1 Gammaproteobacteria bacterium | reverse complement strand
ATGAAGAGGAATGGGTGGGTTAGGATATAACGCATCCAGTTTTTGATCAATGTAACGGATTCGCTCCTTAAGATTCATCCACTAAAAATGGAAATAATAATACTCGATACTATTTTTTATAATTAGCGGCTTCCTCCGAGCCCGAAGTGGAAGAACCTTTAGAGTAAGAGTGTGCACCCATTCCTGCAAGTTGTCCGTTTTGAACAATCAAATAAGGATCCCGTATTGGTGAGCCATCGAAAAAGCTTTCAAGAATTTCCCGCACGCCGGCTGCATACCTAGCTTGTGCTGAAAGGGAAGTGCCTGAGGTGTGAGGAGTCATGCCATGGTGAGGCATACTTCGCCAGACATGGTCATTTGGTGCAGGCTGTGGAAACCAGACATCTCCAGCATAGCCACTAAGCTGTCCAGAATGAAGTGCCCGGGCAATGGCTTCCCGATCACAAATTTTTCCCCGGGCAGTATTCACAATGTATGCTCCTTTTCTCATTTTTCCGATCATTTCATCATCGAAGAGATGTTCCGTTTCGGGGTGAAGGGGACAATTGATCGTTACAACATGACAAACCGACACCAAGGACTCTACGCTTTCGTGATGGGTAAGATTAAGTTCTTCCTCGACCTCCTTTGGTAGGCGGTGTCTGTCGAAATAATGAAGGTGTACATCGAAGGGTTTCATCTTCCGTAATACATCGAGGCCAATTCTCCCAGCAGCAACTGTTCCGACATGCATTCCCTCAACATCATAGGATCGATGAACAGCATCTGCAATGTTCCACCCTCCCTCATTAACAATTCTGTGCTGGTTATGGTAATCGCGTACGAGCGAAAGAATCATCATCACAACATGCTCGGCAACAGATCGGGAATTGCAGTAGGTTACTTCAACCACATCGACATTGTGATCCATAGCTGCTTGTAAATCAACATGGTCAGAGCCAATACCTGCGGTGATTGCCATTTTTAAGTTGGGGGCGGACTCGATGCGCTCACGGGTAAGGTAGTAGGGGTAAAAAGGTTGAGAGATTACGATGTCAGCATCAACAAGTTCTCGGTCTGCTCGACAGCCTTCGCCGTCTTTATCCGAAGTAACAACAAAGGTATGACCCGCATCCTCAAGAAACTTTCTTAGCCCAAGTTCGCCCGACACGCACCCGAGAAGATGACCAGGGATAAAGTCGATTGCTTTCGGACTGGGCAGGCTCATGCCATCAGGGTAATTTGTCAAAATTGGTAGATCATTTAGAGGATAGCTGCTTGGCATTCCCGTTTGAGGATCATCGTACAGTATGCAAAGAATCTTCATAGCGTGGAGGTAGTAAGGATTGAGGTTTGTAAAAATCAATCTTGAAGCAGAAATACCATCTTTGTCACGGATTAATTTTTGCACTATCTGGGAAATGAGACAAAATGGCACAAGCTTGATCCTTGTGCTGACATGGCTGACACAAGAAGGAACGCTTTGTTTACAAAGAAGTCAGTAAAAATCACTGTCTTGCCGGCTTAGTATTCGGTATGCATCTTGCATTTATTTGAATTATATGAATGTTGATCCCGAAAGATTTACCGAACTTGGAATTTCTGCTATTCAGGAAATGGCAGAAATTGCCAAGCGTAATGGTCAGCAGGAAGTGGATGTAT
>JAYPBG010000604.1:0-1654 GCA_038124075.1 Gammaproteobacteria bacterium | reverse complement strand
GGCATTATACTCGAAAATCACCAACAAAATAACATCAAATTTAGGTCATACCCAGTCTAACTTTTTACACTATTAAACTTTTTACACTATTAAACTTTTTACACTATTAAACTATTTACATTATTTGACGGCTTATTTTAATTGGTTTAATTGGTTTAACTCGCTACTGGATTCGGTTATTTTTTATGCTCAACACACTCTCTTTCAATACACTCTCTCGTACGCTTCAACGCTTGGAACAGCCATTACTGAATAATGGCTTTAACGCTCACACCCTATTAAGCGGGGTTAATCGGCTAAATGGGCTCAATGAACGTGATGCTAAACATCTGTACGCACGAACATCATCCCCCTCAGCGCAATGGATGAACAGTGTACGGTCGATCTCTTCAGACGCTCACGCACCCGGAAACGTTCTAAATCAAAGTCAAGATCAAGATCAAAAAAATGGTCAACGTAAAAAAATTGGCTTTATTGGTGTCGGGAATATGGGTGGTCCCATGGCCGTGAATTTGGTCAACGCGGGGCACCAAGTCAAAGTATTTGATCTCTCTCCCACACTGGTAAAAAATGTGGTCGCAGAGGGCGCCGACTCGGCCGCTACAGTGCAAGAGGCGGCTAAAGATATTGATGTACTTATCAGCATGCTCCCTTCTGGTGAAATCGTTGAGTCGCTCTATATCGACTCAGAGGCACTGCTCGATACACTCTCTAAAGAGACGCTCGTCATTGACAGCTCAACCATCGCCCCGAAAAGTGCACAACGCGTATCAAAAGAGGCCATTGCCCGAGGTATTCGCATGATTGATGCTCCGGTTTCCGGGGGCACCGCGGGGGCAACATTGGGTACTTTAACCTTTATTGTGGGTGGCGATAAATTGGCGTTTCAGCAGGCGAAACCCATTTTGGAGGACATGGGTAAAAATATCTTTCATGCGGGCCGCTCAGGCAGTGGTCAGGTAGCAAAAATCTGCAACAACATGCTGCTTGCTATCCATATGGCAGGCACAGCTGAAGCCCTGCACGTGGGCATCAACAACGGTCTCGATCCAAAAGTACTTTCAGATATCATGCTGCAAAGTTCGGGCAGGAACTGGTCGCTTGAGCTCTATAATCCGGTACCCGGAGTGATGGAGGGTGTGCCGTCCAGCAATAACTATGAGGGCGGATTTCAGATTGATCTCATGAGCAAAGATCTCACATTGGCGCTGAATACGGCACTGGAGAGCGACTCAAGCGTACCGATGGGCTCACTAGCAAAAACGCTTTATGCGACTCAACAAGCGAAAGGAGAAGGAACATCTGATTTCTCCAGCATACTGAAGTTTTATGAGAAAAGTGATTAAAACCACTATTTTCAGAAAACACTATTTCAGAAAATGATCAGCAGACTCAATATCCAATTGGCTTGGCTTCAGGAACTGTTCACCATAGGCTTTCCAAACGCCTCCCTGAACAAATACGGTAAAGATATCTGGATCAATGTGCTGATCATCACGCATCTTCTTTAAAATACCCAGCGCCGTACTGACGCTCATCGGTTGTTTATAGGGGCGCTCATGAGAGGTCAAGGCTTCAAAAATATCAGCAACGGCCATCATGCGCGCCTGCAGCGTCATCTCCTCACCCTTCAACCCTTTAGGGAACCCAGTAC
>JAYPBG010000603.1:1442-1656 GCA_038124075.1 Gammaproteobacteria bacterium | reverse complement strand
TATCAAGACAGATTAAAAGCTAAGAAAGATGCTGAAAGCGAAGCTAATAAAAGACTACGTGCTGATCTTGACTATGCACAAAACTTCTATACAACTAGATCAAATCAAGTTCGTCAAAACCTAAAAACATTAGGTGTAAATAATCCTACAACATATCAAACCGCTGACAGATATTTAAATGAAATAACAGATTATCAGTTAGCTGCTAAAAAAT
>JAYPBG010000603.1:960-1335 GCA_038124075.1 Gammaproteobacteria bacterium | reverse complement strand
CACTAGAGAAGAACAAAGATCTATACTTGCAGAGCAAGCTAAAAAAGAATCTGAGCTTAGTGAATATATATCTATGATAGAATTAGGCAAAGCATCAGATAAAGATTTTATGGATAACTATGCTGATAGTTTTAATAACATCGGTCAGCAAGGTGGTGCTGCTCTTACTGGTGAAGACAATAGTTTAATGCGTAGATATGTATCTGTAATGCAAGCTAGGCAAGGTATCGGTGACAATATAACTGAAGAAATGTATTACGCACCTGGCGAAGATGGAAAACCTGGTAGTTGGATGGTGCACTATAACAGTGATAGAATTAGACAAGAGTATGGTGAAGAAGGTATACATGCACCTGCAGCTCAGATATTTGGTTT
>JAYPBG010000603.1:311-950 GCA_038124075.1 Gammaproteobacteria bacterium | reverse complement strand
AGATATCACCTGAAACAGACAGCGATATAAGAAACTCTTTAAAAGATAAAAAAATATTTAAATCAGATGGTAGTCTTACAGATAATTACTTGGTGTTAGATGATATGGGTGAGGTTACTTTAACGTCAGGACTTATACAGCAGCAAACCCCTATAGACAAAACTAGATTAATGAGTGATATAGCTTCGTCAGTTACACCTATAGCTCAAGGTAACTTAAAGTCTGGTAATCTAGCAAATATAGACTGGACACAGGAAATAAGACCTTGGCTTGTTACACAAATAAAAGATGGAAAAATAGACGCTAACGCTAAGCTTGCCGGTACTGATAAAACTTATGGTCAATTAGTTGATTATGATTTACAAATAGGCGATAGTAATATAGGTGGTTCTAAGTGGACAATGGAGTCTCAAGGTATATACGAATCTTTATTTAGAGATTATGCTTACGATTTAGTAGGGCCAAAACAAGATTATGTAGCTGGTAGTACTAGACGCCGTAGCAGAACAGAAGAAATAGAAGTAGATGCAAGTAGCAGAGCTAATCAAATATTTGAAGACATAAGTTCAGATCCAGTTAGCTACTTTAAAAACAAAAAGCATGGAGGTAAAGAAATACTAGATGTTTCTATTGGTACAC
>JAYPBG010000603.1:0-254 GCA_038124075.1 Gammaproteobacteria bacterium | reverse complement strand
AAATATTTAAGTTAGTCGAAACAAAAGGTTTTCCTCAAATAGAAACCTTCTTGCCAGGTATATCTACAGGTAACTTACCTATTAAAAAATAATAAAATTATGTTTGAATTAAACGGCGAACAGTATTCACTGCAGCAAGTTGAAGAGGCTGCAAAGCAGTCTAACATGTCTTTAGATGATTACGTAAGCGAGTACGGTCTTATTAAAATTGAAGACGAGGGAAAGACAGCGGGTGTTGCGGACAAGGGTGCAAC
>JAYPBG010000602.1:0-1656 GCA_038124075.1 Gammaproteobacteria bacterium | reverse complement strand
ACAATAGAACAAATAACAACCTAATAGGCTGCTATTTCGCGCCAGCGACTATATAACAGCCGATCTTTTAGAGGCGGCCAGCACTAAAACATCCGGCGAAGACAAGGCCTTAGGGATAAAAAAAGTTCTAGAAGAGAACATGGATCTGTTTGATCGTCTTGTAGAGCAATTAAAGCGCAGGAACCTTGACAGTATACTCAATGAGATTATCGAATTGTCACAATTACCCGATGCCGTAAAAAAGTTGATTGAACCCCTGTTGGCGTTTGTGCGTAAAGAAAGCGGTCTGGTTGGTTCTGCACAGGCGGTTGTTTACAACCTGGGGTCGCTCGTCTCTAACGAAGATAAGAAGCGTATGATTGATGCAGTGCCCACCTCTTCTCTTACCCGCTTCGTGGCTGTTATGGATGACCTGCTTAAAAATGTCAACCCCTATGAGGATGAAGGGTTAGGGTTTTATAAAGATTTTGCAGACAAGCTGGTTGATGCGCTCACCATTAAACCTGTAAAGGAGGTGGCCAGTCGGCTTACTAAATACTATTACACGTCTATGGATGACAATCCTGAGTTCCAACGTGGTCTCGCGGTTGCAGTGCTTAGACAGGGGCGTGATGCATCGCTCGAAGATCGCATTGGAGCGATAGGGCAGGCGGCAGGCATCGGCTTTCAGAAAGGCATGCAGCTTTTTGGTGATGATATAAAAGATGAAAAGATTAAAAAGGCTCTTTCAAAACTTAAGCAAGAAGTAGAGCCCATGCCGTTTGATAGGGTCAAAGAGATCATCGATAACGAGTTGAAAACGCTCAATAACAACAATAACAATCAATGCACATACAGTCTCTGCACAGAAGATCGCGAGGGTTTTAAGGGTGGCATTAAAATCAAACCGGTCAGTTCTGCTACCATTGGTCAGGTTCATGAGGTCTATTTGAAAATCGGAGATTCTGAAACTCAGCGTGTTGCCATCAAAGTAAAGCGCGATGGCGCTAAAGAACGCTTCGAGGCTGAAAAAAATGGGCTGTTAAAAGCCCTTGGCAATGATAATTCTGAGAGTGGCAACGATCTTGATGACCGAAATAACCAAGCTGTAAAGGAAACGATTGAAGCCCTTATGGGTGGGATTGAGAATGAGCTCGACTTTGAAGGCGTCGAGCTTGTTAATGGTAAGCTTGCTCAGAAGATGTATACCGGTAAAAAGGATGGGGTTGCATTGAAAGCGGCTGGTCCTATAGATGCGACGGACAATATTATTATTCAGGAGTGGGCACCTGGTAAAAGTATTGATCGTATATGGGAAGGTCGCCAAGAGGCTTTTAACGAGGCTCTTCAGGAATACTTGAATGATGTAAGTTTCGGTTCTGATGTTTTGTGCGGTCGCATGAAAGATAACATGAAATTTTTAAACAATATCTCAAAGGTGCTTGAGCTTGAGTTGTCCGCTTGGATTAATGCCTTTGTCGTAGGAAAGAGAGGCGAAGACGGCAAGGAAGTCATCCGCTTTCTGGACAGTGATCGGCATGATGGAAATGCTCATTTCGACGAAAAGACGCTTGATTACACCATGCTTGATTTTGGTGCGAGCGCTGAAATTAAACCTGAGCAAAGAGAGGCGTGTATTGATTTGGTTTCGGCTATTAATGCGGGTGACGCCCAGGG
>JAYPBG010000601.1:0-1661 GCA_038124075.1 Gammaproteobacteria bacterium | reverse complement strand
AATGCAGGCTGTTCTTCAAAATCCGTTAATACTATTAACTGATAAAAAACTAAATCAGGTTAAAGAGTTACTTCCTATCTTTGAAGCTTGTTCTAGTCAGAATAAGAGTCTTCTTATTATAGCGGACGATATTGGTGGAGAGGCGTTGTCTACCCTAGTAGTTAATAAGATGAGAGGTATCATTAATGTAGCAGCTGTTAATGCTCCTGAATTTGGAGACAGAAAAAAAGCAGTATTAGAAGATATCGCAGTACTTACTGGTGGAACAGTAATATCTACAGAAAAAGGAATGAGATTAGATAAATTTCAACCTGATTGGTTTGGTGAAGCGAAGAAAGTTACTATATCTAAAGATTCTACAACTATTATAGATGCTAAAGGAACTGAAGAAGCAATTGTAGCTAGGGTAGAAGAAATTAAAAATCAAATCGACGAAAGTAAATCTCCTTATGAAATCGAAACTCTACAAGATAGACTAGCACGATTTGTAGGAGGTGTTGCAATTGTATATGTAGGCGGCCATACTGAGGTTGAAATGAAAGAAAAGAAAGATAGGGTTGATGATGCATTACATGCAACTAAAGCTGCCTTAGAAGAGGGTATTCTTCCTGGAGGTGGGATAGCTTTACTAAACGCATCGACAATGCTTGTAGACCATATGGGTAACTTACAAGAAGAAGATCAGACAGGATGTGAAATTATAATCTCAGCTATAGAACAACCATTTTTCAAGATACTTGATAATGCTGGATATGATATAGAAAGAATAGGAGATATTGAAGAAGCTATCAAAGCATCTGGTAATGTATGGGAAGGTTATAATCCTAGAACTGAAAATATAGTTAATATGTTTAATGAAGGAATTATAGACCCTACTAAAGTTACTAGATTAGCTTTAGAAAACGCAGCATCAGTAGCAGGTACCATGTTAATAACTGAAGCAGTAGTTTCAAATAGAAAAGAAAAAGAAAAGACTCCTTCTATGGACCCTTCAATGATGATGTAATGAGTAAAAAGTATAAAGTAGTTTTAGTTAGTGGTGGTTTTGATCCTGTTCATAAAGGACATCTTGAAATGAAGTTTGGGTAATTTTAAATAACGAATCCTGGCTTAGAGAAAAGAAAGGACAGTCATTTATGAGTGAAAAAGAAAGAGAATACATAATGTCAAGAATAAAAGGTGTAACTCGAACTTTCATTTGTAACCCAAGAACACCATCCGATAAAACTGTTTGTGATGGAGTCTATTCAGCAGTCATGGCTTATCGAAGAGATATTGGTGGAGAATTATCAATGGCTTTTGGCAATGGTGGAGATAGAGGTCAAGGTAATGTTCCTGAAGAAGATTACTGTAACTCTATGGATGTTGATATGATTTGGAATTTAGGTAAAAAAATACAATCATCTAGTTGGTTGTTAGAAAAGTTTAATAACAAAGCAATTTAATTATGAGTAAAGACGAATTATTTGGACAAATCGCAGAACAATTTGCAATCTTAGAGGAAAATAATAATGGTTCTACTAAAGCTTCTCAAGCAAGAGCGAGAAAAGCAGCTGGAGAGATCAAGAAGCTTATAACACCTTATAAGAAAGCAAATATGGAGGCTACAAGGTAGGGGGCGTTTTTCCTCTCCGACGAAGTCGCCACGCGCGAATTGAGAA
>JAYPBG010000600.1:0-1661 GCA_038124075.1 Gammaproteobacteria bacterium | reverse complement strand
ACACATCTATTGAAAGTCTTTCTAATGGTTGGATAAGGGTTTCTGCGACTAAACAAGCAAATACCAGTGGTTCATTTAATTTCTGTTTTGGCACAAGCGATAATAACACAACAACCATTTATACAGGTACAGGGGTTAGTGTAGTAGATGTTTGGGGTGCGCAATTAGAAGAACTATCCTACCCAACCTCTTACATACCAACAAGTGGAACAACCGCAACAAGAATAGCAGATGCAGTAACAGGTGCAACAGGTTTAGGTAGTGTAATTGGTTCAAGTGAGGGTGTGATGTATGCTGATGTTAATTTTGGTCAACAATATACATCTTCAAGATACGTAGGTATTTCTGATGGCACTACTTCAAACAGAGTTATTATCGGCAACTCTTTGTCGTCTAATACTATTACTACTTTTGTTTCAGGTGGTGGCTCTACCCAAGCACAACTAAATTTAGGTAGCCAAGACCTTTCATCAAGATTTAAGATCGCATTAAAATACTCGGTAAATGATTTTGCTTTATGGGTTAATGGTGTTGAGGTAGATACCGATGTTTTGGGAACTTCACCTATCGGATTAAATTCTTTGAGATTAGATGAGGGAGGTGGTGCTAATGTTTTCTACGGAAGAATAAGAGAAGTAAAAGTATATGATACTGCTTTAACTGATGCAGAATTACAAACTTTAACAACTTTATAAGATGAAAAGATTGAAACATTTTATAGATAATGTAGCGATTGACAAATTAAGACACAATTTATTAGGTGATATTATCAATCCTTTGGTAATATTACCTTTGACCATTTTTTTTTCGTTGTTAGGTACTTGGATTGCGGTTGTATTATGTGTTTCGTTTCATGTAGGTATAGAATATTGGCAGAAAATAACCGGAAAAGGTGTTTTTGATAAATTGGATGCGGTGTGGGGTTCCTGGTCTGCGGTAAAGATTGGTTTAATTATTACAATTGTGGCTTTATTATGAGTATAAAAAACAAATATAAAAGATATAAAATCGTTCATTGGTTAACATTGGTTATCGGTGTTGTTTTGTGTGCGATTCAATTATGGCGATACACTCACAACCAATTCGAAAGTCTTTCAACGGAAATATTCGTTTCGGTTGTTTGGTCTGTACTTATTTTATCGCCAAAAAGTTTAGTCGATTTAATTATTTCACGTTATTCAAAAGATGCAGACAAATAAGCAAATAATACAAGAAATTAGAAATGAACAAAAAAGAATGGCAAACGAACAATTGGAAATTGCCATGAAGTTATCCGTTCACATGAATAAGCAAGACGCGTTCAATGATCGTATTATTGATTTGTTAGAAACAAATCCGGCAACGAAAAAAAAAGGAGTTATTGAAGATTTGGAAAACGTGAAAGATAGGGTTTTGCAATTGGAAACAAACAATAAAATAACCGCCGGTAAAGTTAGCATTGGTTTATTTATACTTACAACTTTAGGTGGTTTTGTGTTGAAATTATTGGGTTTTTTTGATAAATAATGGGTTTAGTAAAAGAACAAGTTATATTTACAAAGCACGTTTCCGAATTAATTGCGTTTGCCGATTTAATCGGTGTTGAATTAACATTTGGAGATGCGTGGCGATCAAAATCACAAATGTTATTAAATTATTTCGGTTATGAAGTTGTACAAGGT
>JAYPBG010000599.1:0-1667 GCA_038124075.1 Gammaproteobacteria bacterium | reverse complement strand
AGAACCGATTCAGCGGTTTGATCAACCGTTGACTATGGACAAGCCGATTCCCAAGACGTTAAATGCATCCCTCAGGGACTATCAAGAGGTGGGTTATCGTTGGCTGGATCGGCTTGGGTGCATGGGTGTAGGGGCTTGTTTGGCCGATGATATGGGGCTAGGAAAAACTTTACAGACATTAGCGGTTCTACTTGATCGGGCCAACCGTGGTCCTGCGTTGGTGATTGCCCCGAAGTCGGTCTGTCATAACTGGGTGATTGAGTGTGAGCGGTTTGCACCGGCATTAACCCCGGTGGATCTCAATGACTGCAGTGCCGCTGAGCGCCTCTCTATTTTAACAGCGTTGGCAGAGCAGGGCCCTGAGCACTATCTTGTTATCAGCAGTTACGGCATTATGCAAAATACACTGGAGGCTCTGCAGGGTATCACTTGGGGCACCATAGTGGCTGATGAAGCGCAGGCGATTAAAAACCCTGCGGCTAAAAGAAGCCGAGCCGCCTGCTCATTGATGGCTGAATTTAAGTTGGCGCTCACGGGTACCCCGATTGAAAATCATTTGGGGGAGCTCTGGTCTATTTTTCGATTCATCAACCCTGGGTTGCTTGGCTCTTTGGAGCGATTCAATCAACGGTTCGCCTACCCGATAGAGCAGAGAGGTGATGTCACTCGAAAGCAGCATTTGCAAGCTTTGATTCAACCCTTTATTTTACGCCGATTGAAAACGGAGGTATTAAAAGAGCTGCCGCCTCGTACAGAAATTTCTTTAGAGGTCATTTTGAGTGATGAAGAACGCGCCTTTTATGAGGCGATACGTCAGCAGGCCGTGGAGCGTTTGAGCAGTGGCCAGCAAGAGGAGAATAAATTGATCATTCTGGCGCAGCTCAGCCGTTTGCGTCAGGCATGTTGCCACCCCTCCTTGGTGATGAAGGGGGCGGGTATAGAGAAAAGCAGCAAGCATGAGCTGCTTTGTGAGCTGGTGGATGAGTTACGGGAGAATAACCACAAAGCGCTTATCTTCAGTCAGTTTGTGGGTCACTTAACGTTGATCCGAGCGCGTTTGGATCAGAAGGGTATTCATTATCAATACATTGATGGCAGTACGACGGCTAAGCATCGTCAACAGGCAGTTGAGGCTTTTCAGAAGGGAGAGGGCGATCTCTTTTTGATCAGCTTGAAGGCGGGAGGCTTTGGCTTGAACCTTACGGCGGCCGACTACGTGATCCATATGGACCCTTGGTGGAACCCTGCTGTGGAAGACCAGGCCTCGGATCGAGCGCATCGCCTAGGTCAAACCAAGCCGGTGACCATCTACCGTTTAGTGACAAAGGGAACCATTGAGGAGAAAATTGTGAAGCTGCATGAACAGAAGCGTGATCTTGCAACGGCACTGCTCTCCGACTCGGGTTCTGCCAAGCGACTCTCTGCGGATGAGTTGATGGCACTGATTGCTGAGCATCAATAAGCGCTCTGTTCTTTGCGCCATGAGGGCTGAAACTAATTAGGCATTACGCAGTAATTAGCAAACAGTTCTATAGCCTCTTCGATGTGAAAAGGGGAGGTTGGTCTATACTTGGCGTAGAGAGTTGCGAATAAAAAGATCATGAACAAAAAGAAAAAGGCTCTTAGGAACGTAACCTTATGCCACTATCAACTCAAGCATCGGCTCT
>JAYPBG010000598.1:0-1670 GCA_038124075.1 Gammaproteobacteria bacterium | reverse complement strand
GCAGTGATTACCGCATCAGCTCTGATTTGGTTGGAGCAACTAAATCCAAAAAGGGGCTCATTAATTTTGGTCAGGTGCTGGCAAGAACGATATTTGAGCCCAATCTGTTTGTGACGAGAAAGCTGGATGAAAATCTTCCTGGCATTATTAAAGTGTTATCCAATATCCTGGATAACACGGATAACACGGATAACACGGATAACACAGTGACCGATCCTGATAATTTATCATTTAGCAAACAGTTAAACGGATCGCTCAATAAGGTGGGCCCTGTTTTCTCATTGTTGCAGGCAGGATTACCTGACGCATTTTATGGATTAATTAAACAAGTGCCTGGCATCCCGGATAAAGAGCTATTATGCTCTCAAGAGAGCTTCGAAGAGTTTAAGAATACATTGTTGACTACTGCAAAGTTGGACATGGATGCTGCTCAAAATTTCATTGATGATTTAAAAGATTACTTTGTTCAGCGTTTTGGAGGGTATTATTCTGCGAAATCAGGCATCAAGGTCCGACCCAATGGAATACTGGGGGCGCTCACCACTATAACTTATGGTTTTAAACACGGTTTTGATCATTACAACAATCAAAACAATCAAAACAATCAAAACAATTTCAAATTTCCTGAATCGATATCCGACATAAGCACCGAACTATTGAATGAGAATTTGTTTGGTTCCATTAGTCTAAGCGATGAAATCATTAAGGGTGTAAGCTCAGAAGGCAACGCTCTGTTCTCCATATCGAACCCTGCAGGCCTACCTGATGAAAGCGTTAAAGAGTTCAAAGCCATTCTTGCGCAGTGGGCTAAGCAGGCCAGTGTTGAATCTTTAGAGAAATTCTGCTTATTAGTAACAGGATCGGTTCAATTAAAAAGGGTAGACGAAGGAGATGATAAGAGCCATATTAAGCTTGAGATCAGCTCATCTATCCAGCAAAATTTTGCTGCACATACCTGTTTTAATACCGCTCAGATCGACTCCGAGCTTGTCAACACAATTATAGCGGATCAAAACGGGGTTGATGCTTGGCAAGAGTTTGTCGATTTAAATATTGCAACGCTTGGCAGTGGCTATAATGCAGGCTGATTGATCTTATCAGTAACGAAACCGACGCGCTTTGTCTTTGTGGTCAGGACTTTCATGCTGCGTCCCCTCTCGATACGATGAATTATCGCTTGTCAGTGCTAAAGTAATCCATTACATTAGCAACCTATCTCAAGCAGCCTATCTAAGACCCGATCAATTTTAAGAAGAGAACTTTTGCATTTGTATACTTTCAATACTGTGTATATTTTCAATACAGTGAGGATTTGTCAGTGATACCCACAGCCCCACCCCACCCTAGCTCGACCAACACTGTTAACAGCAACACCAACACCAATAACCGTGAAGCGAACCTCTCTCTGACTCAAATTCAAGCCCCCTCCTCGCTCTCAGCGTTGGCCCCAATATGGGTGCCGCCATCACTCAGAAACCCAAATTCAAACCCCTCTCACTTAGCCAACCCTCATTTAGCCAACCTGGGCTCTGATCAACCCACTCCAACAGAAACCGAACAAAAGCAAAAGCAAGAACAAGAGGGTTATCGAGAACCCGCGTCAAACGGCACAATCAACGAAACAATCAAAAAAAAAATCAACGAAACCACGACACAAGAGATCATTCAAG
>JAYPBG010000597.1:0-1699 GCA_038124075.1 Gammaproteobacteria bacterium | reverse complement strand
CTTTGAGCCTGCCTTTATTTTGTTGAAGAGGCGCTTACGCATAGTAGGCTTGGTGTAGTTGCCTGCCTCGTTGACACGAGATTTTGTTTTCTTTTTAGCTGGCATATCTATCCTCTAAAATTTTTTCTATTCTGCAGCGAACTCGTCGCCCTTTATGTTTCATGTGAACTGGTGCGCCTACGTGTAGGTGTCTTATCCTTATGTCTTTCACATCTTCGGAGATCTGACAGTCTGGTATAACCACGTACTGTTGATTTCCTTTTTGTATGAGAATACCATTAGCTCCAAATGCTGGAGCAGACAGCAACATTGCTGCCAATATATATTTATGCATTGTGTATCTCCTAACGTCATCACGACGTGCTGTAGCCTCACGGCTTAGTATCTAGTATATAGTTTACATACTATTTTACTTGCAGTTTGAGTGAATAAAAAAGGAAAGACCGCATGAACTGCACATACAAGACCTCCCAAGAACAACCATCCAGAAAGCATAGCTGCTCGCTTTAGATGCTGCCAATATGTTTCATTAGCAGACTTTGGATGCTTTGTAAATAAATCTACTACCATTTTACTTTATCAGCCCAATAAGCCGCTGACATCTTTCCTTTCCTTATGTTCTTAGCATGTCTTGCTTTGAACGACTTTCGCTTTGCTTTCATACGTGCTGACTCTCCTGCTTTTGGCTTGCCTGCAGTTTTCGCGCCCTTCTGACCAAAGCGTATTGTTTTAACTTTGTCTCCTTCCTTTGCCACCACGATGTGTGACTTTGTTTTGTGGTTAGGTGTGCGTTTCGGTTTGTTGTAGCCACTTACTCCTGCCCTTTCTAGCCTTGGATCTTTTTTCCTAGTCATAAGTTTCTCCAGTGCGAATCATTTCAGTTACTTCTATTGCACGTTGACCAACTTGAACAGCCCACCGACTGTCCAGAAATTCATCTGCTGCTTCCTCGTAGTTATGGATTGCCATAGCCGCAAGCGCATTTTCAAACTTTCGAAGACGTGTAAGGCCTAAGTTAAAACATAAATTTACCATTGCTTCGCGTCGAACCTGAGTAAGATCTTTGAACCATGTAAAGGCAGCATCAAGCTCTTCAATGCAACGCTGAATGTCATTCATCAAAAGATAGTCTACTTCATCGTGTGTTAGCCCTAGACCAACGCCCTGCTTAATGCAGCGCCCTACGCCAATGGTTTCATAGCCAAGGTGATCTTTGTAGACATAGTATTTAACGCCTTCATGACGCTTTAAAGTATCAATGAGTCTTTGCATTATTATTTTTCTCCGTCTTGATAAAAAGGGCTAAGGCCTTGCTCTATTCTTTGTAAAGCATGTTGTTTTGCTTTTATGATAATAGACTTAGGAATATTTTTAGCATTTCCTTCAAGCTTCATGTTTGCTAAAGTTTCTATTTCTTTTTTAGTAAGAGTAGGAACCATCGTAGGCACTTCCATTTCTTTGCCGTTTATTTCCATGCCTACAGAAACTTCTGTCATGGTGCCGCCTTCAACATTGTTTTTTACTGGTCCTAGAAAGCCCTGTGCAGACTTTTTGCTTCCGTCTGATCTATACATGCTAGGATCTTCAACGCTTCCACCAGCTTGATAGCCTCGTCTTGACTTGCTCTCTTTAGGTGTGTAGTACAGCACCTCTTTATTTCTAATCATTTTCATGATCTGATCTTCAGCGTCTTCATAAC
>JAYPBG010000596.1:0-1703 GCA_038124075.1 Gammaproteobacteria bacterium | reverse complement strand
TGTTTCTATCTTAATTTTTAAAATCGGTGTCTAGACAATGGGGTCCACTTTAGTTGTCTATGTTCTGGTTCAGAGGGAGGTTGAATATTACTATCGGTCTCTGCTACTCTTTCCTCGGTCGAGGGTGCCTCTAAGGGAGGGGGGTAGGGGGCCATAGAGGTCGGCGCTTCAATGCTCATCTCTTCAAAGATCGCGGGCATGATATCAATGCTTTTACCCTCTTTCAGTCGCTGCAGATTATCCTTAACCTGACCTTTGAATGAGACTAACGCCTCTTTGAGTTCCGGAGGACAAGCGTCGTTGTTGGCGATGGTGTTGATGTCTTTGATGATCTCGCGCGCTTTGTCGATGATCTTCCTCTTACACTGGACCTCTTGGCTGCGAATGCGCGATACTTTTTCATTTAATGTGTCTTGAGAAATGGGTAACTTTCCGGCGTGTTCAAGAACGCCGCGCTTATGAAGGGTCAAGCGGACGGCAACGTCGGTTTGGGCTTTACGGCGAAAGTCACGCATTTTGTTTAAAAGCATCTCATGCGCTGAGACAAAGTCATTATGATGCAGCTTTGACATTCGTGTTGAGTAGCCATCAACGCTGTCATCTGCCACATTGAGAATAAAGCCCAGTGATAGCTCAACCTCTTTATCGAGCGCAGTGAGTGAGCGCTTTAACTGATCCGCTGGGTAGGCTGTGAAGGGCTCCATCAGCTGGTTCAGCACTTTTTGTGCTTGTCTTGATGGTTTTTGCGAAGGCTTTAAGATCTGCTGAACAGGCTCCATGATGGCTATCATGGTATGCAGCTGCTTTATAAAAGATTGTAGATGTTCTAAAACACGCCTTTTTTCAGCGATCTGATTGAATTGGTCTGCAATCTCTTTATCCATGTTTGCCTTATATTAAGGTAATCTGTCAACACGCCTTAGTATCTCTTAGTAAGTATATGGTAAATGGGTTAAATATGTTAAATTTGATTGATCAGTAAGCGTTGTAAGCGTTAATGTACGCCCAAAAGTGCCCCTAACCGTGTTTTAGAACAGTGTCTGATAACTGTGTCTGAAAACAGTTCATTATGCGAGCAATGGAGAGAGCAGCTTGGAATCATTCAGTCAGAAGCCCGTACGATTTGAGAAAAGTGAAAACAAGGATATGCGTAACCCCTACAGAGTACTGTATACGGGTTACACAGATCGCTTATGCTTACGTCCCTTTATGAAGCATGATGCTAAAGAGTACGCTCGCTTAGCCAATGACCCTATTGTTCAAGAGAAGGACTTTGGTATCGATTTGCCATTTTTGCGAGAGCATGCCGCTAAAAAGGTTGAATACTTTATCGATGCTTGGAACAAAGGGACCTGTCACGCTTTTGCTATACGCCATGAGGCGAAAAACGTGCTCTTAGGTGGCACTTCTTTGATGGTCTATAGGGCGCATGGTTTGGGTGAACTTGGCTATTGGCTTGGTCAAGAGCATTGGGGGCAGGGGTTTGCAACGGAGGCTGCGGCCGCTTTGATTCAGTTTGGCTTTGATGTGCTTAAGCTGGATAAGATTTCATCACAAACGCTCTCATCCAATCAAGCCTCTGCGCAGGTATTACAGAAGGTAGGCATGCAGCAGGAGGGCATATTGAGAAAACATTGGGTTAAAGAGGGTAACCGCGTCGATCTTGTACAGTTTGGCATTCTAAAAGATTAAAAGAGTAAAAG
>JAYPBG010000595.1:0-1712 GCA_038124075.1 Gammaproteobacteria bacterium | reverse complement strand
CATCCGTGTATGGAACAGCAACATATGGTGGTCAGTCAAACCCGTTAATTAGACAGCCTATTGAGGGGTCAGGGTTTGCTGTAGCACTACGGGTAAACGACAGGGGTGTATCAGCCCCATATTCGCTGAAGGGTTTTCAGCTAGAATTTGATGTAGGAGCAAGACGTTAATGGCAGGTTATACCAGACAGTCCACGTTTACTGACGGTGACATTATCAATGCTGCCGACAGTAACGATGAGTTTAACCAACTTGTAAATGCCTTTGGTAATACTACTGGTCACGCCCACGATGGTACTGCGGGTGAAGGACCAGTTATTGGTTTGATTGGTGACCCCGGTGTTGCTACTCCTATCAACAAAGTTGTTGTGGACGATACAAACAACCAGATTGAATTTAACATTGATGTATCTTCTGTATCAACAGAACAGTTTGTAGTTAAAGATGGTGTCATTGAGCCTACTACAAATAATGACATTGACTTAGGCTCATCCTCTAAAAAGTTTAAAGACCTGCATCTAGCTGGTGCAGCTAACCTTGCTGGCACAGTAACTCTGTCTGGCAATGTTCTTGTATCTGGTACATTAGGTGCTGACCTTATTCCTGATGCAGATGATACCCGTGATATTGGTAGTACCTCTGCTGAATGGAAAGACTTATACATTGATGGCACTGCTTATGTAGATGCAATTAATTATAATGGCACAGCCATTACAGCTACAGCAGCAGAACTAAACTTGATGGATGGTGGTACATCTATCGGCACAACTGCTGTAGCAGGTGGAGATGGTATCGTAACTAATGATGCAGGAACTATGCGTCATACTACTGTAGATACATTTGACACGTATCTTGCAGCCACAACAAAAACACTTACTAACAAAACAATTGATGCTGACAACAATACACTGTCTAATATTGAAGTAGATAATTTTAAAGCTGCTACAATAGTATTAGAGTCAGAGGGTATTGGCTCAAATGATAATGACACAACAATACCAACATCTGCTGCTGTCAAAGATTATGTAGACACACAGATTACTGCAGAAGACCTAGACATTGCAGGTGACAGTGGCACAGGTGCTATTGATTTAGACTCACAGTCGTTGACTATTGCTGGTACAACTAATGAGATTGAAACATCTGCTTCTGGTCAAACACTTACTATTGGATTGCCTAACAATGTAACTATAGGCAATAATCTAACTGTTACAGGAGACCTAACTGTAACTGGTGATGATATTACTATGGGTACAAATACCTCTGGTCATATCATGGTAGCTGATGGTACAAACTTCAATCCTGTTGCTGTATCAGGTGATGTGACAATTAGCAGTGCTGGTGCAGTAACTATTGCTAATGATGCTGTTGAAACTGCGATGGTCAACGCTAATGTCATCACAGGTCAAACTGCAGAGACATCCGTAGACACCACGAACGATTTAGTTCTGTTATATGACAACTCAGCAACAGCACTGCGTAAAGTAACTGTCGGTAATCTTGTTAGCGCAGCAGGTGGTTTAACAGATGTTGTTTCTGATACAACCCCACAGCTTGGCGGTGACTTAGATGTAAACGGTAACGACATTGTATCTACATCTAACGGTAACATTGACATCTTGCCAAACGGAACTGGTGTCGTAAACCTTGATGGTGACGGTTCAACTGGTGGTGTCTCTATCTCTGACGGTCTTGTTGACATTCGTACAGGAA
>JAYPBG010000594.1:0-1724 GCA_038124075.1 Gammaproteobacteria bacterium | reverse complement strand
CCCGGAGCCACCTCTCTTACCTGGGGACGCCCCATTCCGGCAGGGTGAGCAAGAGCGGTCAACGGGCTTTGCTGATCTTCGCCTTGCGCTTGCTCCGCAATTTTTCGTTTTGCCAAAGCCATACTCTGTTCAAGGAAACGTCGCCCCTTCTCAGCTTGCTCGCGTGCATGTGGGTCACCCGATACGGGGCCCTCCCCCATGCCAGAATCACTCATCGCCAACAACTGCTGCCACGCCGCTAAGGCCACCTGATAACGCTCAGCATGAAAGGCTGCACCCGCCTTCATTGCCAACAACGTGGGGTCCGCTTCTTTAACAAGGTACCCATTGATGACCGCTTCACTCTCCGCCGTCAGCCGATTACCGCTTTTCATAATGATTAAATCAGCGTAATCGATCACAGACGCCTTTCTATCCGGAGCAAGTTCAAACGCTTTTCGAGCGGCTTGATAGGCAGGCTCCAACATCTGGTTCTCACGAAAGATGCTGGACAACAGCGTCCACCCCTCGCGTTTTTCAGGGTGGACCTGCAAGTGGCTCTGCAACACCCGTACAAATGTGGAGAGCTCAAAAGCCTTCAAGGCCTCATGGTCGATGTTCTCACCCGCCAGCATCTGATCAATCAAGGGCTGAATCTGCACTTTCGCTCTATTCCAGTCACGCAGTGGCGGGTTGTATGCCATGAAGAAGTAGAGCGCTAGCATAATGGAAGGAAGCACCAACAAGAGCGCTTTTAAATAGAACGGGGGTAACGCGGTCTCGTTACTTTTTTCGCGTTCTTCGCGTTCGACATCCTTCACAAATGTCTCTTGCAGATCTGCTTTCATCTGTTCAAATGACGCCTCAGAGATAGCTCCGCGTGCAAGGTCACTCTCCACCTCCTCTAAACGCTCCTGATAGATAGCAGCGTTCAATCTACGGCGATCAACAGCGCTCTCTCCAGATGCCCCATTTTTTCTCGTCAACGTACGATAAAGTATGGCCGTTAAGCCTAGAGCAATCGCAGTATTTACCACCCATATCATCACGATTCACCGCTCTCCATGTTGCTTAATCTCATCCAACAGCACCGCAACCTCTTCATCACGTGCTCGGCTCTTTTCTTGATGTTCCCGGCGCTCCAACAGCACCACCTTACGACGCACACGCCATACAATGATGATCAATGCAATGATCAAGACCAAAGGGGGCCCACCCCATAACAGCAGAGTCGAACGCTTTAATGGGGGGCGGTAGGTAACAAAGTCACCGTACCGGTCGACCAACTCAGCCGTAATATCATCCGAAGAGCGCCCTTCCTGAACCCACTCATAAACACGTTCTTTCATATCTTTCGCAATCATCGCATCCGAATCAGCAACATTTTGGTTTTGACATTTAGGACAACGCAACTCCTCAATCAACGCCTGAAACTGTGCCTCTTTTGCAGGGTCATGAAAGTCATACACATCAATCGCAGCATTCACAGGCGCAACGGTGAGCAGAGCCGCAAACAAAGAGAGCACCCCTTTTACTTTTATTTCTTTTACTTTTGCTCGTAATAGGGATCCACTGAATAGGGGTGTGTTTAAAAAAGAGATCACGTTGAGCCTCCTTCAACAAAACCCAGTGCATCCATTTGTGGTTTAAGTATCGTTTCCCAACTGTTCTCATCAACAACACCTACATGACGATACCGCACAACCCCTTCGGCATCCAATACATAGGTTTCTGGAGCGCCATAC
>JAYPBG010000593.1:858-1728 GCA_038124075.1 Gammaproteobacteria bacterium | reverse complement strand
CCCATAGGGTTTTTTCTTGGGGTACACACGCTAAGACTGCGTTTCTGCTTGTGTATGTACAAATATTTAGAAATGTCAGATAAATACTCGCCCAGTCGTTGTGTTACACTCATTCTGAGTACCCATATCTGGTGTAATGGGCTGCATATTCGGAATCGAGCTACGGAACTACGCTCAACTACGTAGTTTTCTATAAACCAGTATTTTTAATCCTTACTACGTAGCTCCCCTATCCTTTTTAAATAAACAGTTATAGGGAGCAGTGTAGCTAGCGTAGTTTTGTAGTTTTATAGAATTAGAAGATGTGATTTTAATTGTGTAATGGCCGAGATTAGAGACCCATTTGGTAGCCGGACTGCGCCACGCCGTCAAGATCAGGAAGGCGAAACACGCAATGGCGGTCGGCTTACTTATAGGAATGGGCAGTGGGTTGAGACAAATGTTGTTCATGAGGGCCAAACTGCAACATTAAATGGCCAACGAGTGGTTGCTGACGGTAAAGGTAATTGGGAACGTGTTGTCTATAACACCAACGACGGTAGCTGGACACGTACAAAAGTAGGGAACTACAACCAGGGACTCTCGTACGGAAGTGCATCTACTAAGACGCAGCCCGTTGCTTCCTTATCGGAGGAACAGCCAGGTAAGAGCGCAGACTACACAGTGAATGGCGTCACCTACGACGGCAAAACTCATCGACCTAAGGGCGCTCCAGATGGTGGATACTCATTGAAGTCTGACGGGAGCAGGGTTGCACATACTCCAGTTCCCGAGACCGTAGATACACCAGATACACCTCCAACCCCTGCACCAACACCAGCACCCACTGCTGCTCCAACTCCAGAGCCCACTATTCGCCCTAGTGATACA
>JAYPBG010000593.1:0-848 GCA_038124075.1 Gammaproteobacteria bacterium | reverse complement strand
GGTCTGATCCAGAGAGGTATGACCCTTGGGGGAGTCAGGAATTATCTACAAGGAACCGGGCTTGAACTTGCGGATGCTGGTCAGTACTTCCAAATGGGCGAGCCAACATACGGTTCAAAGGTCACCGGTCCTAACAATGAGGTACTGAAACCGGAGACTGACGTGTGGAGTGAGGAAGCTGGTGGCCTTGTACCCCCCTCAACTGCGGGTGTCACAGGGAAATCCCCCCAAAATCCGCAGGCAGGTGTGTCAGATGTGCCCGATCAGGCTGATAATTCCCGTGCCCTGTCTTTATCAGGGGGTGAAGAGCCGTTTGGCGGCACATATGGCGACGATGATGAGTATGTTTCGCCGATGTATGCCGATAAAGCTCGTAATAAGTGGCGATCTACCTTTCTCGACAGCCGTGCCAAGGGTCCTGCTGCCCTAATGAGGGAAGCCGACGCTTCAATCGGCGTTATTCGCGACAATCAAGGCAATATTTCCTACAAAAATGGGGATAGCTACAGCACATATAGCGGTGATGGCGATACACGCGATGTTATCTACGATATCCGTGGTGGTCAGAGTGGGTTCAGTAAACATCAAAGCGACTTCACCGAACTAGGTGCACTTGAGGTGCCTGATACTCCAACGATCAAGCCAGATGATGAGCAAACAGAAGCAACTCTCGAAGGTGCAGCGACTATCCCTTGGAAGGACATGAATAAAGGGCAGAAAGAAGACACAGTGAGTGCATTTGCCCAGGATTTCGCTAACTGGTATAAGCAAGGAGTGAAAGATCAGAATAAATAACAGAATTATCTACAATGAGTGTAGGTTTCCGTTAAATATACGCAGTGGCATCT
>JAYPBG010000592.1:0-1730 GCA_038124075.1 Gammaproteobacteria bacterium | reverse complement strand
CGCTGCAACTGTTTTAATCGCCATACTTGTTCCCCCTACACACGCATCTTATCTCTCATTTCTCATTTTTTTAGCAGCTTTTCAATACAGCGCCATCTTGAGCTAATCAAGCTCAAGATGGCAAACGGCTAAAGACAATAAAACGGATTTTAAATGAGAAAGCTCATAAAATCAAACGGTTAAAAATTATTTACTCAGATCTACAATAAAGCATACTGTCAATCAGTAATGAGCAAAATATGATCGCGTTCAGTAGCGATAATGCGTTTTAATTACTAAACTTAAATTGTTTAATATAAGAAGAGCTTTAATTCCTTATAAAATCGAACAATCAAATAAACGGTATACTAAAATGATAACCATAATTTCCTATAGGATGCTTACACCCGTTCTAGTATCGATCATACTTTTTATTTCTATGGGTGAAGCAGCTGCCTCTGAAAACAGCAACATCATGGAGCGACTCAAGCAGCTCGAAGAGACTCAAAATAACCTCAATCACGTCTGGACGATGATGGCTGCTGCCTTAGTCTTTTTTATGCAAGCTGGATTTTTACTTCTTGAAGCAGGCACTGTTCGTTCTAAAAACTCGATTAATGTTGCCCAAAAGAACATAGCAGACTTTGTTCTCTCTACTGTATTTTTCGGCATGTTTGGTTTTATGCTGATGTTTGGCGACAGTTGGAATGGGCTTTTAGGTTTCGATATGAACCTTTTTTCTTTTAATAAAGTTGATGATTGGACATTTACTTTTTTTGTCTTTCAAGTTGTCTTTTGTGGTACAGCCGCCACCATCCTCTCGGGTTCTGTGGCAGAGAGGATGCAATTTGTTGGATATCTTTTTGCTACCATTTTTATTTCGGCTATTATATACCCAATATTTGGTCACTGGGCTTGGGGAAATCTTCTTTATGCGGAGAACGCCTCATATTTAGCTGACTTAGGGTTCATTGATTTTGCAGGATCAACCGTCGTTCACTCTGTTGGTGGCTGGTGTGCTCTGGCCGCTTGTATTGTTATTGGGCCTAGAATCGGCAAATTTGATAGTGAAGGTAAACCGCAACGTATTATTGGTCACAGCCCTGTACTGGCAGCCGTGGGCACTATCATTCTATGGATAGGTTGGTTGGGTTTTAATGGTGGCTCTACAACTGCAGGAACACCGCAATTCTCGCACATCATTGCTAATACGTTAATATCAGGTGCTTTTGGTGGCCTTGCAAATATTATGATAGGGTACTGGATTGACGATAATTTCAGACCTGATCGATCAATGATTGGCGTACTTGCAGGGCTTGTTGGCATCACCGCCGGCTGTGATGTGCTCTCTACCTGGAGCGCCGTTATTGTAGGCTTTACGTCTGGCAGCATTGCGCTTCTAGCCACTGAGATCATTGAGCATAAATTTAAAATCGATGATGCTGTTGCCGCCTTCCCCGTACATGGAGCAGCAGGGGCATGGGGGACCATCATCCTAGCTTTCTTAATGGATGAGTCACAGCTCGCAACAGAGAGCCGTTTCGACCAGGTTCTTGTACAGTGCTGGGGTGTTCTTCTATGCGCAATATGGACTTTTACGCTTGCATATCTTTTTTTCAAAATCTTAGATAAATCAATGCCAAACGGCCTACGCGTATCCGAAGATCATGAACGCATGGGCCTAAACGAAGCAGAACATGGCACCAGTCTAGGCACGGGTGAGCTGCTTCGTGGTATGCAGTCGTTAGCGT
>JAYPBG010000591.1:0-1734 GCA_038124075.1 Gammaproteobacteria bacterium | reverse complement strand
ACAATAGAACAAATAACAACCTAATAGGCTGCTATTTCGCGCCAGCGACTATTTATATAGAAAGCGGATTCAAACAGAGATAACCATTAGAACTGATTGGCAGATCTTCTCCTACTACAGGCTAGCACTCACCCAGAACCAAAATTTATCAGTATCCACTTTATTAAATATTGCATCACCACCCTCATACCCAGCATATTTGAACCCAATGGAATAGTTTTTTGCAACGGGTAGGCTGTAACTCATATCGAGTTCCGTACCAAGATCGTCGTTACCGAGCAAGCGCTCTTCAGAAGAGAAGTCATGGTAAGCTAACAACCATTTCCCCCCTGAGAATTTTCCTGATAGAGAGAGAGCAACGTCTATCAAGCCTTGATCCGGCGTAGCGATGAATTGATCAGCCCACCCATTGAATTTATGCAGCGTCGCAAGCGGTGTTGAAAAGCCTTCAAGTCCATCATCGGAGCCGAGCTGTTCATACTGAAGTTTAAGACGAGCCATTGAGGCAATAGGGGTTGAAAGGGACAGTGCTCGATATTGCGTTTCGAAACGGCTGCCCGTACCCGCCGTGCGTTGGTGGGCCCACTCAACTGCGTATTTAAGTGGCAGTTCAAGAGCCGAAACATCACCGACCACTTTAAATCCAAAGGTATCATGCTGATCAGAATCACTCTCATTCAGGTCAAGAAAATAACCATACGTACTGAAAAGATGACGCCCCTGCTTATAATTGATATGCAGAAGATGATCAGAAGTATCCACATCTCTCTCTTTTGCGAAGATGGTATTGCGTTGATCAATAAAATGATAGCTCACATCAACCCCCTCTCCTAGCGAGTAGTTCAGGGAGAATGCATCAAAAGTTTGTCGATCTTGTCGCCACCCTACGTGCCCAACAAATCTGTGATCCGCCAGCGTAATCAGTTGCCGTCCCAGAGAGAGGGATAGAGGTCTTTCTGCGACACTGTAATTCAAATTCACTTTCGCTTGATCAATTTCAGTGGTTTCAGGATCGGCTACAACCGAAAACTCACCAGGGTTAAACCCTGTCGGACCTACCGAGAAATCATCATACTCTCCGACTATGCGGCTGTCTTCCATTTCAACCAAAAACGAGAAGCCTGCATATTGGGGTGATTTAAACCCTAATCGACTCCTCACGGTCATCGCAGAGGCATCCTCTAATCCATTATCCTGTTCTACAGATTCGAATCGAGATCTAATATTTAGATACAGATCACTTTCGGACATCCAACGCTCATATTTCATATTTTTCTCTGCATAGAGCTCTTCAGTTGCGTCTGCTGAAGCTATTGATAAGGCACCTATGCAAAAGATAGCCGGTACTCTCTTAATTTTACTCCTTTCACTGCAATGATCATATCTCATCGTACTCATGAATAGTTCGCTCCTTTTTGCATTGCGCTTAAGATCCCTCGTATACTGAATAAGTTTATGCAGCGTCTAACGTTTTACTTAACTTTTTATCACCTCCTTTCTTTCGCTCATATAAAAACATTAACACTTCTGATCTGTATTGATTGTATTGAGGACTTTCCGCCAACTCTACACGATGCCTTGGACGCTCGAGGTCAACAGATACTATTTGACCTATCGTGGCAGCCGGCCCATTTGTCATCATCACTATACGATCTGATAGGAGTACCGCTTCATCCACATCGTGCGTGATCATCACAACGGTATTGTTCAGTTTTGCTTGAATCTCCATCAGAG
>JAYPBG010000590.1:0-1737 GCA_038124075.1 Gammaproteobacteria bacterium | reverse complement strand
GATGGCGGTGCAACATCTCGTGACCAAGGGTAGTAAAAAGCTTCAAACCGGCACCAAAATCACCTTTAACGAACGCTTCCAGTATCAATGGATTGAGCTCAATATGACCTTGATTTCCCATGCTCGAGTACGTGCCATCGCTGTCACCTTCTATATCAGTATTAAATAAATCCCAAAAATTTCGTTCTCTGGAAGGGGCCAACGACCACCACTTACCTTCCGCCATTGGAGGCTTATTGTTTACATCAAGTGCGTAGGTTTTCGCAAAATAATTGGCAAAGTCATTTAAAAATCTTTCTGTGGCTATTTTGTTTTCTTTAATATTATCTGAGCTCAATATTTTTTCGATAAATGGCTTGACCTTATTTTTAAAATAAATTTTAATTTTCTCAGCCTGTTGTTCCATCTCTTTTTTAACGGTGGGCAGCCCATCTGAAAGGGTGGTTTTAGCATCTCTAGGTATATTGGCAATATCTGCAGACCCCAATACAGCCATTGCTTTTTTTGTCACCGGAAAGCCACTTTCATGCAGCGCTTCGAGTATTGTTAGTCGAAGCGATTGTGGGAATAGGCTTGATGAGTGGATCTCTCTTATCATATTACTGTCATATATTATATTCAGGCGTGCTACAAGTTGAAAAAGTATATCCAAATCACCTGAAAATGGAGACTTCATTTTATTGTCTGCGTAGATCATTGAATAGTTTTTGCTTTGACACCTTAATTTAGACTCTATAGATAAGGCAATGTTATGAGTATCTTCAATGAATTGAGAGGGCTTACACTTTAAGTCTGAAGTTGATATGTTCATATAACGACTTTCTGTAAAGCATTTCTCCTTCATTACAAAAAATGGTGCGCCCTCAGTGGATAGTTGGAAATAGTATGTGTTATCTTTTTTACCAAGCTCGCGATTATATAAGAACAAGCGATTATTGCCTTCGTTCCCGGAAACATCTTGGTGATTGGTTTCAGCGCAAACGCTCCTTTCTCGGTCACACGCTAAGCGCGGGTCTATACCTTTACTGGAGGGCTCTAGCTCTTCGTTCATAATATTATGTTGTGTGGGGTTGTTCATCACTTCATATTGGCTGTCCATACTGACCAATGCAGAACGATTGGTCTGTTCGGTTTCTTCTTGAATGTTAGCCCAGTCGACTAGCAATTCTCCTCCTAATGTCGCATGGCTAGAACTGGAATCAGAACTAAAACTAGAACTAAAGGACTTGGGCCAATCAAGAAATGTTGAACCATGACTAAGGTCCGTTGGCAGCATAACATTCTCCACTTTCGATGCGTTAAGTATTAATTCTTCTTGTAATATCTGTGTTGCGCAGTGTTACTAGGCGGCTCTCTCCCGTTACACGTTTACTGCTACACCTTCTTTGTGTCAACGGTAAAGTAGGCTAGCCTGTTTGTTACGAAACACAGTGGTGATTTTCCCTCTATTGGCCTGCGGGAGAGTTGATGCCAGAAGCCTGGGATAGGTGTAGGATGTTAATACCAGATAACACCGGTTCGGTTGATCTGATGTTGTTTCTTGGTAGGTTCTTTACGGAATTGATCCCAGTTGTGTTCATGATTTAAGACCTCTTTATTAGTTTTATATTTTTTGTTAGGATAACAGTAATTGACGTTGGACTCAAGTAATAACTTGGAATGGAATCAAAGACAGATGACTCCTGGAGTGGCAAGACTTTTCCGGACACTTTTTTTGCGATAGTTTTGCCCACTTTT
>JAYPBG010000589.1:0-1741 GCA_038124075.1 Gammaproteobacteria bacterium | reverse complement strand
CAGCTGAAAAAGAAATTTTTGCTGCGCAAGCAAGAGAGAGTGGCAAGCCAGAAGAAATTATTGAAAAAATGATTGCTGGTCGCGTTGCTAAATTCTTAAAAGAAAGTAGTCTTGTAGATCAGCCTTTTGTAAAAGATCCTGACATTACTGTTGGCAAACTGGTTAAAGCCGAGGGTGCTGAGGTACTATCTTTTGTTCGTTTCGAAGTTGGTGAAGGAATCGAAGTGGAAGAAGTTGATTTTGCTGCTGAAGTAGCGGCTCAGGTGCAGGGTGCAAGCAATTAATTAAGAGGAAAAACTATGGCGTCAACGGTCAAAGAGAAGCAGTATAAGCGAATCTTGCTCAAACTCAGCGGTGAAGAGTTGATGGGAGAGGAGGGCTTTGGAATTGATCCAAAAGTTCTCGATCGAATGGCGCTAGAAATTGGTCAGCTGGTAGGTATCGGCGTTCAAGTAGGCTTGGTTATTGGCGGCGGCAATCTGTTTCGTGGCGCCGCTCTCAACGCAGCTGGTATGGATCGGGTAACTGGTGACCATATGGGCATGTTGGCTACTGTAATGAACGCATTAGCCATGCGCGATGCTCTTGAGCGCACCAATATATCCACTCACGTAATGTCATCTATTCCTATGAGTGGTGTGGTCGAGCACTATGATCGCCGTAAGGCCATTCGCTATCTAAAGGGTGGTGATGTGGTCATTTTTGCCGCAGGTACAGGTAATCCTTTTTTTACTACTGATTCAGCCGCCTGTTTGCGCGGCATTGAGATCAATGCAAATGTGGTCTTAAAAGCGACAAAGGTTGATGGGGTTTTTTCTGCAGATCCAATGCTTGATCCCACAGCTACGCTTTATCAAAGCCTTACCTATGACGAGGTTCTTAATAAACAGCTCGGAGTTATGGATATGACGGCTATCTGCCTATGTCGTGAACACAGAATGCCACTAAGGGTGTTCCGTATGTCAAAAGCTGGCGCGTTACTTAATTTAATCGTGGGTGGTGACGAAGGCACACTCATTGATGAAAAATAAAGAGGTTTCAAGTGATAGAAGATTTTAAAAAAGATGCAGAGCAACGAATGGCCAAGACCGTTGAAGCGCTTGGCGTTGCATTTAATAAGATTCGAACAGGCAGGGCGCACCCAAGCCTTCTAAATGGCCTATCTATTGATTACTACGGAGTCAATACACCCCTTAATCAAGCTGCTTCTGTGACAATTGAAGACTCTCGTACACTATCTGTTTCACCCTATGAAAAATCATTGGTGCCCGAAATAGAAAAAGCGATTATGAAATCAGAGCTAGGTCTCAATCCAAGTACTGCTGGCGCTGTTATTCGTATACCCTTGCCTCCACTAACTGAAGAAACCAGACGAAGCTATGGTAAACAGGCGCGTCATGAAGCAGAGGGTTCACGAATTGGTATTAGAAATATTCGACGTGATGTACTTTCAGATATCAAAGATCTGTTAAAAGAAAAAGAAATCAGTGAGGCAATAATCGCTGGGCCAAGCAGCGTGGGCTATCTGGAATAGCGGGTCACAGAGCGGGTGCAGAGCGAATTCGTGATCTATTGCCATCCGCGCGCAATTTAGGCATCGAAACTGTAAGTTTATTTGCTTTTAGTAGTGAGAATTGGCACAGGCCAGCCATTGAGGTTCGAGGTCTAATGTCACTGTTCTCCACCTATCTCAAACAAGAGGCTAAGTTATTACGCGATGACGGTATTAAATTACGAGTGA
>JAYPBG010000588.1:0-1747 GCA_038124075.1 Gammaproteobacteria bacterium | reverse complement strand
GAATATGTTATAGAAGATATTCAAACAATATTAGATGAAGGTGAACCTAGTTTACAAAATATAAATGCAACTGCTTTGGAAAAATTAATTTTGAATCAACCTTTACAACGTAATTTTGTAGAAGGCGCAAACATAAGTGTTGCGGCGTTTCAAGGACAAACTTATTTTAAATTATTTTTAACAGGCGCAACTGATCAAGCAGTTGAAAGCACAAAAACGTTCTCTGTAAAATTTTTAGGAGAAGTAGACAGTACAATAACTTGGCAAAGTGATAGTGATGTTGGCAGTATTACTCCAGATGAAGTCAGCAATTACAGATTGACTGCAACTAGTTCTGTTACAGATGCTGGCTTAAAATATATTTTGTTGAACGGAAGTTTACCTCCTGGATTAAAATTAAGTTTAGACGGTGAAATAAATGGAAGACTAGATGGCGAAAAAGTTACATTCTTTGACACAGGAAACTTTACACTGGATGGAGGACTTACATCAATAGATAGAAAGTATGAATTTACAGTTACTAGCCAAGACAGATTTGGATTTCAAAGTCAAAACAAAACTTTCAATATCACAATTAATTTAAGTGATCCAAAAGAATATTCTAACATACATGTAAAACCATTCTTAAGCACAGAACAAAGAACACTGTTTTCCAACTTTATAAGTGATCCAGATATATTTGATCCGCAATATGTGTACAGACCGAATGACGAAGAATTTGGATTACAAAAAAATCTTGAAATGTTGGTGTATGCAGGAATTGAAACTAAAAATGTTGAAAATTATGTAAGTGCAGTCAGTTCTAATCACAAACGTAGAAGATTTAATTTCGGATCAATCAAAACTGCTGTTGCTAAATTCGAAGGAACAGATGATGTTGTGTACGAAGTTGTGTACGCAGACATTGTTGATGAAAAAGACACAAACGTTGGTCAAGTGGCAAAATCATTCAAAGCCAATGATAAAAATAAAATTAAAATTAATCAAACAGATTTAGAAGTTATCGATGACACCACTAGGTTGAATGTTGGTGGTGCTTTTTATGAATTATTAGATCAAAACGGTAATCCTGTTATTTCATCAAGTCTTGGAGAAGATATAGAAATTGTTGCTAGAAGTGGTATATTAGTTTTAGATGTGCAAAGTGGAACATTGGAAGTTGTATTACAAAATGGGCTTTCAGTTGTTGCAGGACTTGTACAAAACAATGCGCCGTCAGATCCATACAGAGACAGACCAATCAACAGTACAATAAAAGTAGACAGCACACTGATTAAAACAAGTGCTTCAGAAGAAAATTTAAAATATATCTCAAACATCACAAACATGAGAGATAATATAAAACAAGTTGGTAACACAAAAGGTTCTCTATTGCCGCTTTGGATGAGAACACCTCAAGCAGGATCAGTTACACAATTAGGATATGTGACTGCTGTTCCACTGGTATTTTGTAAACCAGGAACTAGTCAAAATGTACTGAGTGCAATACAAAACAATTCATTTGATATCAAATCAATTAATTTTGAAATAGACCGTTACATTGTGTCAAAATCCAACGAAAGAAGTGATAGACAGTACGTAATGTTTCCAAATTATGAATACAATGTGTAGATAAATATAAGTAATATTATGGCAAGCAATATTAATCCAGATCAGATAAACGAGACCTTTCCAGTTGCTGGACAGGATAACCCTAGTCAAGGTTTTAGAGATAATTTCTCTGCAACCAAAAACAATTTAAGCACTG
>JAYPBG010000587.1:480-1760 GCA_038124075.1 Gammaproteobacteria bacterium | reverse complement strand
GCGACATCAACGAGGAGAGTTGCCGCCTCGCCCGTGACGAACTATCCATACACACCGTCAGCAATGACGAGTTGCTTACGAAGCGCTGCGACGTTTTGGCACCATGCGCCCTTGGTGGGATACTGAATGAGTGGTCTATACCGACGCTCAACACAGCCATCATCGCAGGTGCGGCCAACAATCAACTGCTAACGCAAGACGATGATACACGCCTGGCCAATGCAGGAATTCTCTATTGTCCCGATTACTTGATTAACGCCGGTGGAGTCATAGATGTTTATAAACGTCGGCACGGTGGCACTCAGCAAGGTATCGACGCCGGTGTAGCGTGCATCGCTAAACGACTCAGGTCGGTTCTGACAGAGGCACAGTCGCGGAACCTCTCCCCCGAGAAGGTCGCTCAGGATCGTGCGGAAGAGTTGACTAGGGGGCGTCAAAGTGACCCTATTCCGACCGTGGCGGCGTAATTATCTTTTAACTACGTGATGGTTCGTTTTGAGGTAATGACGGTGCTGTAGCGCCATGAAAGTCGAGGTTCAATCAACACAGGGAAAGGTCTGCATGCATTGCATCAAGTGACTTGAGCAACGCTAATTGATCCAAGCTCATCATCCCTCTTTTGAAGTCATCTCTATCGCCATAGATGCGCCAACGGGACAACGACCAAATGACGTGCTTTTCGAGACTGACCTGCTCGGCCCTTAGCAGCCTGTAACCAAGCTCTGAGTGCATCATTGTTTTACCGCACCACTTGGTTAGACATGAATAGGTACAGTAGCACTTCTCGAACGCTAAAACATACTGAAATTCGCAGCTATCACATCGCCCTCGAATTTGATTCCGCGCTGCTGTTGGTTCTGGGTATATGTATTAGGAGTCCATAGCTCAAGACCTTGGAGTCTAAATTGCCCAATTATCTGTTAATCGAGCAGTGGCGCTGTTATGTTCGGCCAAGGTACGTTGTAGGGTGAGGAAAAAATTATGAGAATTAAGGTAGGAATTTTGTTGGCTGCAGCGTTGTTCTGCGCCTCAAATGCAGTTGCAGTGGAAATTACACTCAACAGCACCAACAACAGTTATGAGTATTCCTATGTTAAGACCAGCGATATGGCCAATCTCAGTCAAGCCTTTGAGCAACGGCTCTACGATCTTAACTACGAAAATGTGAGGAGCAATAACGGTACCCTAACGGCTGATGGCATGTTCTCTCATTTGTTGGGTGGATATGCGACAGTAGAGATCAGCTACGCTACGAAACTTCAATTTAGAGACGGTAGATA
>JAYPBG010000587.1:0-470 GCA_038124075.1 Gammaproteobacteria bacterium | reverse complement strand
TTAATCTTAGTTCTTTAACGACCTGACACCAGAGAGAGGATGGGGCTGGATCAGGTCAGTGGAGACCCTGAACCTCGAGATCACGACTAAAGAAAAATACCTCTCAGGAAAGGTTTTTGGGCGAAATTGAGGCCACAGGCGGATTGGAGTCTATCGATGGGATCTTTACTTTTTTTATCTGCGGCAATTGTAGTTACATATTTTGCAAATAAAGTGCTCGCTGACCCCATGCCGACAAGAGCAGCACGTTGGTTTGTCAGCGGATTTGTTGGTTTGTTCGTGCCACTAGTTGTTGTCGGCTTTGCTACAAAAACTCAAACTTTGGAAGAGCGTGTTGCCGAGAAGAGCAAAATTTCACTCCAAAAACTGATCCAGTGTGACAAAGAAGGTGGTTCTTTCTACGTTAATGAATGCAAAACGAAAACTGGAGTTTATTACGCTATTGTGGGAGATCATTCAAGCGATGGGGT
>JAYPBG010000586.1:0-1770 GCA_038124075.1 Gammaproteobacteria bacterium | reverse complement strand
GTTGAGTAGATGTTTTGGCATTATACCCTGTTTGACCATGTCACGGAGAACTCGATCGATCTCACGAATGTCCAGACCGGTCATCTGACCCACCTTACGCAACATCTTGTTTGACTGGCCAGGATTTTTCTTACGCATGTTCAGGAACAGACGAACTGCCTTTTCATACTTCTTCTTGTTCATGTGACGATCAAAGAAGTTGCGGATATCAGTCATTGTATCCTCAACCAGTTCCACATCATCTAACCAAAATCTGCGAACACCTTCACCAAGATCAACAATAACGTAATTAGTCCCAAGGCGATGTATAGTCCCTCTTTCGCCAGATCTGATTCGGACTTCGTCTCCTTCATTAAACAGTTCTCCTTCAATATACTTTTCGCGAGTCTCAGATACGGGTTCAAAGTTTACTTTGTTCTTGAACTCTCTTACTTCTTTGAGACCCATACCAATGCGAAGATCATTGAACAGTTTCTTCGCATCCTTGTTTGACATGTTGGTTGGAAGTCCTTGAGAGAACTTTGTGAAATCGTTTTGTTTTGCGGCTTCGCGTTGGACTGTTGCAGACATACCCTGTTCTGCATCGCCGTCTGGATCACGTGACCCCGATGAAATGACATTGATCTTCTCGAAGTTATAGAAACCGTGACGACCCTTCTGTCCGTTGTAACGATTTAACAACGTTGTGAATTCTGCGTGACGATCTTCTCCCACAACCATGTTGATCTTGTTGTATCCCTGTTCGTACAACTTAGACGCAACGTCCATTGGAGTTCGAATCTTTTTGTCCATGATGACGTTTCGTGCGTGTTTGGGGAACATCTTACGAGCGTACTTAATCTTCTGTTCGAAGGAAAGAGGGTTCTTACGAGCATCCTGTGACTGTGATAGGTAAACCTTATACGGAGTCTTACCTGCCTTTGCAGACATAACATTCATCAACTTACCATGACCAATGTGAGGCGGATTCATACGCCCGAACGTGAAGTACGCTTCGCGTTCCTCTTCAACTAAGTATTGTTTAAATGATGGTACTACTGGTGTCATTATCTCTTCCTATCAGCCTTTCTCACATCGGGCATAATCCTTCGCGCAAGCGCAGAAACCTTGCCCTTCATCATTGCAACTTTCTTCTCAATTTCTTTACGACGCGCAGGACTGAGATCACCACGAGACATTCCCTTTGTGATCTTTTTGAAAAGAATATTTCTTGCTTGTCGTTGAGCGCGATTGACGATCTTACCCTGAGTTGCGGTCTTTTGTGCCGCACGTTTGCGACCCATTTTGATCTTCGCTTTGTTTCTCTTCATCGCACGGGCAAGGGCGCGACGACCCTGAAGACTCAGTGCCTCAGAAGAGGTGTACCGCTTTCGTTTCCGCGCCTGATACGCGAGTTCGTCGTCTGCCTTTTGAGTATCATCCGGCGATATAAAATCTTTGAAGCCAAGTGGTTTAGCCACTATCGTAATCTCCTGTTGGTTTCTTCCATTTGTCAAAACTAAATGGGTAGAAAGTCAGAGACAAATTCTACCAATCACTACCAATGTTACATATTATTTATACAAAATTAAAAGTCGTTTACAAGTATTAAATCAAAAATTGCACCACATCCACACGATGCACCGGTGGTCGCTTCTACTTTAATGTCGGTCAATTCCGGAAAAACTAAGGGTACCGGATAGTCGTAGTTTGCTGCATTACCCGCACGAGTACCCCACTGCCCCTTGATGTTAAAAACTCTTTTTGGTTCTCGCGCCATCAACCTGAACC
>JAYPBG010000585.1:0-1773 GCA_038124075.1 Gammaproteobacteria bacterium | reverse complement strand
AGAGTGGGGCCGCTTCAGCAGGTGGCGCCCCAGCTGCGGGAACGACCGACCTCATCCACTGCTACGGTGTGAACATTTGCAAAGGTCATAATGATTGTAAAACGGCTTCAAATGCGTGCGGTGGACAGGCGGCGTGCAATGGGTCAGGCTTTGTCGCGATGCCTTCAAAATCGTGTAAAGATGTCGGCGGTAAGCAGCAAGATGATTGGTCGGGCACCATCAGTAAAGCGGACCTGATCCATTGTCATGGTGTGAATATCTGTAAAGGCCATAATGATTGCAAAACAGCGACCAATGCCTGTGCGGGCCATGCCACATGTAAAGGCAGTGGTTGGGTTGCGACATCTGAAAAAGCATGCAAAGACATAGGGGGTAAAATCTAAGAAACGCCCTTGAAAAGCGGTGTCTTTGGAAGGCCCAGCGTTGATGTGGTCACCGTTTCAGTTGACCGTGGTATCTCTGGGCTCTATCTCTCTTCTCTCTTGTTGTCTCTATTCGGTTTTTTAATGTTCAACCTTTACCCATCTCAGAGAAGTTATCGTGTCTAATATTGAGTCTGCTGTTAAGTCTACTGTTGAGTTTAATGCACAAGAGTGCAATCGTCCTTTCTTAGGTTTCGGTCTAGGGTTACGCACGGATCACTTTCACCATGTTTTAGAGCATAAGCCGAAGCTCGATTGGTTTGAGGTCATCTCCGAAAATTTTATGGTCGCGGGGGGTAAGCCTAAATATTACCTGCATGAAATTCGAAACCACTACCCTATGGTGATGCACGGTGTTTCGTTGTCGATCGGCAGCACCGATCCATTGGATTATGACTATTTGAAACGCCTAAAAACGCTCATTAATGAGGTGGAGCCAGAGTGGGTGTCGGATCACCTCTGTTGGACCAAGGTGGGGAACCATAACAGTCATGATCTGTTGCCCCTGCCTTATACGCAAGAGTCGTTAAATCATGTTGTGTCGCGTGTTCAGGCGGTACAGGACTTTTTGGGTCAGCAGATACTGCTTGAAAATCTATCCAGCTATGTCACATTCAAAGCCTCTGAGCATGTGCCTGAATGGGAATTTTATAAAGAGGTGTGTGAACGTGCGGATTGTCTGCAGCTATTGGATATTAATAATATCTATGTCAGTGCGCGCAATCATGGGTTTGATCCGAGAGCCTATGTCGATCATATGAACCCACACCGAGTCTGCCAATTCCATCTGGCAGGGCACACCGATTATGGAGACTATGTGATCGATACTCATGATCATAATGTGGTGGAGCCGGTATGGTCTCTCTATGCGTATGCGTTGCAGAGATTGGGGGCTGTGAGCACAATGATAGAGCGTGATGATAACATTCCAAGTTTTGATGAGTTGATGGCAGAGCTTAATCGGGCGCGATCGATCTACACCAAGCTTGATGAGTCGAGCGCTGCTGAGCTGACTGAACGGGCCGAACGGACTATGGCTTAACAGAACGGTAGAGTGAGAATAGAGTGAGAATAAGGGCGACTTTGTATGTTGGTATTAATGTATGTCGGTATTAATGTATGTCAGTATTAACGCTTAAACAGCTTCAGGATCAGTTTATCGCTTCACTGGCTTATGGAGACAGCGATATAGAGTCAGCCATTGTCGATCAGGGTTCGATTACATTACAGACTCGGCTCGGTATTTATCAGAATGCCTACCGTGTGCGCTTGAAAGAGACCATCGAGACCGATCACCGGGACTGTAAATAATTCTGTGTAAATGCTTATCTTAACGTAGGGATACCTACGC
>JAYPBG010000584.1:342-1777 GCA_038124075.1 Gammaproteobacteria bacterium | reverse complement strand
GTATTTTTGTCTCGCCTGGACAGCAACCCTTTGGGCATCCACTACCTCACCCACAGAAATTAAGGCAATTAGACGCTGTTTGAGCTGAGCCTCTCCAAAGGGGCAAAACTCACCCACTTTAGACAAGTATTTCAATGCTTTCTCACCCTTCCCTTGCAGATTGGCAATTCTTGCAAGAGACAGAAAGTGATCAGTATCACCCGGATTCTTTTCCACTAATTCGAGAAGAGCGGTTTCAGCATCGCCGTATTGCCCCAGCCCCGTGAGGTACTCGGACTGTAACCAGTATTTGTGGTGAGCATCAAAGCCAGCCTCGCTGGAAAAGAATTGAAAAGCGCCATCAAAAGAATCATCCAGCGAAAGTGCCCCAACAGGCAAATCTATTCCGTCTAAACTCATCTCGACAGCAAAGAAAAATTCATCAAGGCGCATCCCCAACCGATCTTCAGAATTGAGGAGTGAACGAGCTTGCGCAACGCGATCCCAATCCACTCTGGCCAACTCACCACTTTGCGCATACAAATTATACCGACACATCTCGGCTTCTAGCCGTGCCCGCTGCCTGCGCGCCTCCGCGTTTACGAATATTTTTTGCTGTAACTCGCCAATGACGTCGCATTCCGATATGGCATCTGAAATGCGTCCGCGAGAAACGAAGTAGCCCTGCCGCGTAACCGCCACATCTAACTTGTCTTCTAGAGACAGCGCCTGACGCTCAGCCTCGAGAAGTGAATCCTCTGCTTCGTCAAACTTACCCTGACAACCACTCAATGTGACTGATCGGAGGACATAACCGAGCTCCGAACTACCAAGGGCTTCCTGTCGCGCCAAGCTCTCCTCTGACTCTTCGACCAAGCCCATCACTTGCTGAATCATTGCTAGGTCAGACCAAGACTTAATTTCATTAGGTTGTAATTCAGCCACTTTTTCGAAGCTTTTCAACGATAGTTCGAGCATCCCTGCTGACTGCGCTAGATGGCCCAATGTGTGATGACCGCTCGGGTTGTCGTCACCAAGAAGCTCTATTAATTGATGTGCAACGTCGATAGCCAAATCGTACTCACCAGTAGCACTCAGAAAATTAATAAAGCTTTCCCTGACTTCGACAAACTTTGGGAACTGAGCAATGAACTGCTCGAAGACTTTTTTGGTGCGTTCAAAATCGCGATCGATCTCACTCGCTTTATAGATTTTAAGCCACCATGCGTCTTCGGGCTCTAATCTGTCCGAAAATCGCAAAGCCATTAACGCAGGTTCTTCAGCTAACTCTCTATTACCACTTGCGATGTAGCTGTTAGCTAAGCGGCCCCAAGCCGTGGCAAACCTCGGGTCTAACTCGAGCGCTTGCTGTAACAATGTTTCTGCTTTCGCCGGATTTTGTTCGTACAGTCGCGCGTGCTCTGCTTTGGCATACAAATAATATGCATTTGGCTTA
>JAYPBG010000584.1:0-277 GCA_038124075.1 Gammaproteobacteria bacterium | reverse complement strand
GGTCAACACTCCAGAGTAAAACCCTTACCTCTCGACGCTCTTCATCTTCTCCTGAACTTAGCTCGCCTGTTATGAGATAGTCGAATCTTCCATATTTTATTTGTTCCGTTATAAACGGAAGGGTCATTTCGGAAGAGTCCACCATGCTCTCGTCACGCATTGCGCGAGCCAACGTCCAACTGTGCGCATCCAATCTGGGATGCTGATTAAGATCTCTCGCTAGCACCTCCTGAAGGGCTCTGCTCATAAACGCCTCGTCATATCCCCCTTGAGTCAA
>JAYPBG010000583.1:681-1783 GCA_038124075.1 Gammaproteobacteria bacterium | reverse complement strand
GGGTTGATCATACACTGCAAATCGGACAAACTGGTCAAACAGTATCACCGAATCTTTATGTGGCAGTCGGTATTTCTGGCGCCATTCAGCACATGGCAGGTATGGGTTCTTCCAAGTACATCGTAGCCATCAATAAAGACGCAGACGCTCCTATCTTTAAGGTAGCGACCTACGGTGTTGTGGATGATTTATTTAACGTGGTTCCGGCCATGAAAGATGAGTTAAAAACTCTTCTGGAAAAGTAAAACTGAACGAAGGAGAACATAAAATGGGAAAGATTAGATTTGATAGAGACGGCGACCGCATCGTTATTGCGTCTGCCAAGAGATTACCAATAGGGCAGGCCGGCAAGTCTTACGCTGGTGTGCACAGTTACATGCTGGGTGCGCACGTTGCCGAAAAGGTAATAAAAGACTCTGGAATAAACAGAGACGAAATTGATGGGGTCGTTTGCGGAGAAATCGGCCAATCGTCAAAAGCGCCTAACGCAGCCCGCGTTATATCAGTAAAATTAGGCTTACCGTTAGGTGGAACAGCAATCACAGTTGCTAATAACTGTGTTTCTGGTTTTGAAGCTGTAAACGAAGCAGCGCGTCGAATCATCATGGGCGAAAATGACGTCATCCTGGTTATTGGTGAAGAGTCAATGTCAAACTCACCGATCTACCTTGATAATTTACGCCGAAACGCAAAAACAGCAAACGTAGCTAAAATTAAGAAAAATTGGTCTGAACTAGGAAATATGATCGAAGAAGGCAGTGTAGCCGTTGTTGATGGCGTTGAAGAAGGACTTAACGACCCCAGTCGCGATGCAATGATGTTTGCAACCGCCGAGATTGTTGCTCAAAAATTGGGCCTGACACGCAAAGAACTCGATGACTATGCCCATGGTTCTTATAAGAAAGCCTATGATGCTATCGAAGCTGGGGCTTACGATAAGTATATTGTAAAGTATGACAAAGACGGGGTAGATCTCGAAAAAGACGAGTACATTATGTCTAAGGCTGGCTTTGCTGAAAAGCGCGAGCGATTTGACAAGGCTCCGGTAATCTATGAGAACATGCCTGGTGGGCTAGAAGGTCGGTATGACAATTTCGGTGAG
>JAYPBG010000583.1:0-671 GCA_038124075.1 Gammaproteobacteria bacterium | reverse complement strand
CTACGACGATTCAAAAGAAGCAGTGGTAACTCTATTCAATGCTTGTCCGCAATCTGATGGAGCTGGTGCATTGATTATGACCACCGAGTCTAAAGCTAAAGAGCTTGGTCTTGAAGTCCAGGCTATTGTCAAAAGTTGGGGCTATAAAGGCGTCGACCCTGCTATTATGGGACTGGGCATCGCTTACGCAATGAAAGAAGCTCTTAACAATGCCGAGTTAAACTGGGATGATGTCGGAGCTTTCGAAATTCATGAAGCTTTTGCCGCAACGGCCTATGGTTCCATGGTTGTCTCAAGGGACGAACTTGGTGGGGACCTTGTAAAGAAACTTGAAGAAGGCAAAGTGAACCCTCACGGTGGTACCCTGGCTATGGGTCACCCACTGGGAGCAACTGGCGTCCGTGTTGCAATCAACCAGCTGATGGACTTGGATAAATTCCCTGATGCGAAGTATGTAATGGGATCCATCTGCGCTGGTGGAGGTGTGGGCGGTGCTCTCATTCTTGAGCGTCCGTAAGACACTGTAAGCCACTTTTGAGATGCCGGGCAATGCCCGGCATTTTTAGTTTATGAGCGCCCTTAAGTTTAAAGTCAATGCAGAACTTGACTCTGCCAGGTCTGGCACACTAACCTTTGCCAGCGGCCTCGAGGTTTTGACCCCTGTATTTATG
>JAYPBG010000582.1:0-1786 GCA_038124075.1 Gammaproteobacteria bacterium | reverse complement strand
TTGTGTTTGTTTTTCCATTTTTTTTCAGTGTCGAGTCTGTGCAAGGCTTTTATGACGTTAGAGACGTTAGAGTGGTTGCCATCATCATGTTCTCCTCCCGCTATGGCTACTTCCAGTAGGTTGCGAGGTTTTGGCGTAAGCTCTTTATAGTGCAGCAGTGTCTTAAGGGAAAGCTTGTTACCCAGAAGCTCGATAATTTCATGGTGGCCCTTTTCTGCAGCAATATAGTGCGGCATTTCGCCCTTACGGTTACTGTGCAGGAGCTGTTTTTTTGTGAGCCCTGCATCGATCAGTGCTTTGAGTGCTTCATGGTGGTTATGCTCAGCGGCAGTGGTGGTTAATGTATTTTTTGGTGTTAAAGCCCTCATGGTGGGGTGCTCATGATCGGGGTAGCACGACTCAGGTTCAAGCTGTTTTGCAGTTGCTCCAATCTCACTGAACGCTTGGATGATGGCTGGATGATTTTTTTTAACGGCCCACATGATGGCTGAGGTGTCACGGTATTTTCGAATATTAAAGTTTAATAGTGTTTCAACGGGAATGCCCTTTTCGTGCAACGCTTTGATGACTTCGGGGATGTTGTATTTGGCGGCTTGTTGGACTATGTTGAGCTTATTTTTATCGGAGGCCAACAGCTGTTCCTCGTGTATGGGCAGCTGAATAATGCTCTGAAGGTCCTCTGTTTCGCGTGTTTCCATTAATCTCGCAAAGAGTTCTGGGAGGTATTGTTGTAAGAGTTTTTTGCTGTGCTCATTGAAAAGTGTTATGAGCTCCTTATATTGAGGATGAGGCTTTACTGTAAAGGTTGTTTCCGAGCTGCACAGACCATTTTTTACAGCCGTTTTGAAAGAGCCGAAGGTGAAGAGCTTTTCCCACAAGGCGATGGGGGCATTGCCTGAGATGAGTTCCGCAGCCAGTGCTTGATATTTTTTATTGAACTTCTTCTCTCTAAGATAGTTTTGAGGGTCTTCAAAATAACGGATAAGTTCTGGATAACGTTCAATATTTTGGTCTTGATTGTTATTACTGCTTCTGTCCTGTGTTGAAAGGCCTATGATAGAGGTTATTGCCTCATGGATATCTTTAAGGCGCTCTTGAGCAAGCGGTGTCAGCAAATCATTTTCTGAAAGATGTTGGAGATGAATGCATCCTCGGGTGTAGGCGTTGGTACTTATGGTTGTTGAATTCGTATTTTGATCCAGCAGCTCTCCGATGCGCTGTGTGATTATAAGTGAGTAGAGGGGGTTGCCGCCCTCTTTAAATCTTGACATAACATATAGAGGGATGATTGATGCCTCAATGCTCATCGGGTTGTCTGACGTGTCGGGGTACCCTGCCAGTTGAGTAGCCACGGCATTCATATGACTCTCATCCAAGAGTTGAGAGTAGGGCATCTTCTCGTTGTTGTCTGGTTTTTTTACTGGTGCATCTAAAAGATGCTTGTAGAGTTCGCTGTTTATGCTTTTTTCTATGGCTTGGGTGTTCCAGCCTATAGGCAGATAGTTATTATTATCTAACTTAATAAACGGATCACTTATTAGGTCAAAGGTGGTCTGCTCTCTCATAAACTCATTGATTGGATGCTCTCGTAGGGATTGAAGCGCGGGCCCATTAAAATCGCTGCACTGCTCTATCCTATGGAGCAGCTCTGTGGCCCCTTCGACAAGCGGTTCGGTGAGCTCTTGTGTTTGTTGCTGTAAGGTGTTAGGGGCTTCAGTGATGATGTTATAAATGGGTATGACCTAAATTTGATGTATATTAGGCAGCCAATGGTACGCCGTATTGA
>JAYPBG010000581.1:0-1788 GCA_038124075.1 Gammaproteobacteria bacterium | reverse complement strand
AATCTATGTTCTATATGGCAATGTGACAACCTCAACAAAGCGGAGAAGAGCCTTTAAAGTATGGATTTTTTGATGTATATCAACAAGTTACATAAAGTGGGTGATGCTCAGCCTATTTTTTGTCGTGTACGAAGGGGTATGTTATGAAAAAAACAGTGTGTGATAACCCGGAGGGTAGAGAGGAGAGTAGGGAGGAGGGCCGTCAAGTACCCTCATTGAATGCCGATATGGGGGAGCGGGGTGTCGATTCAGACGAGGATCATCGATTGATGCCGCTGCTGGATATTGCAAATTTGGCGTGTGGTGGCCATGCAGGGAGTCGTGCCTCTGTTGACTTTTATAAAACGATGGCGGCTGAGGAGGGCGTCGAGGTTGCCGCTCATCTTAGTTATGCCGATAAAGCGTCGTTTGGCCGCAAGGTTTTAGATGTTTCGATCGATCAGTTGAAACAGGATCTGGATCAGCAACGTACCCTGTTACCTGATACTCGCCTGCTGAAATTTCATGGTGCGCTCTACAACCAGGTGTGTGTGGACCCTATACTGGCAGAGGCGATGGTTGAGTGGGTTGTGAGTGCCGGTTTTGACCGTGTCTTGACGTTGCCTCATTCGCTGTTTGCCTTAAAGCTTCATGAGCGAGGGTTGCGGGTGATCTGTGAGGCGTTTATTGATCGACGCTATCTCTTTAAAGGCGAGGGTCGTGCCGTATTGATGCCGCGTACTCACGCGACGGCTTGCATGGATGACTTATCGGATGCACTTGAACAGGTGGATCAGATGCTCTCGTTCGGTCGTGTGATTGCCTACAGTGACCACACGTTAGTGGATCGTAAGAGGGTTCAGATGCCTATTGGCACCCTATGCATTCATTCAGATTCAATGTTAGCCTACCCATTGGCGCACGCTGTAAGGGCGCTTTTAGGGGCGAAAGCTTCAAAATAGAGCTAGAGAGCAATAGAGCTAGAGAGCTAGGTGGATAAATCGAATGAAGGCGCTTTTTTCAAATCCAACCCACCCGATTAACCTGTTATTGGAACCGATGCGTATTGGCGCGCAACACTTGGGGTATGCGTTAGGCGGTGCGCTGGATAGATTTTCGTTAAGCATGGCCTATGCGCGGCTGTTCCAACGAGATTGCAGACCTCTTGAGCAGTTGCAGTATGCCGAAGAGCGCTCATCATCGATTGAGGTGATCATGCCTGATCAAATTGAAGTGCAAGAAGCCGGCTCTGCTGTCATGTTAGGTTCCTCTCGGCCGCTCTCGTTGCTGCGAAAGGGGCGGCGATGCCGTGTACCGCAGGGGGCTCTGTTTGACCTACAGCCGGGTGATCACATTTCATGGGGGAGGGCGCTGCAAGGGTTTCGCAGTTATTTGGTCGGTACGACGCTGCAGCAAGGTCAAAAAAACGTGCAGATCCAAAAAGTAAATGCGAGACAGTTCAATGTGTGGGGATGGGCAAAACGTGGCAAAATTCGGGTGGTGGCGGGCCCTGAGTATGATCAGTTCGAATATGCCCAGTTGCTGTTAGAGGCGCTTTGGCAGATCGATGCCAGCAGCAACCGTATGGGCATGCGACTCAATCTGTTGGGGTCTGCGGACCTGTTGCCGGCCTTAATGCAGCACAAACGCGGTGCAGCTGAGATGATCAGTCAGCCGGTCCAAGATGGTACGGTTCAACTGACGCCCAGTGGGCCTATTATATTGCTGCGCGATCGGCAGACGGTAGGAGGGTATCCACGTATATTGAATGTTATTGATGCCGATATGGATCTGTTGGCACACTATCGC
>JAYPBG010000580.1:0-1795 GCA_038124075.1 Gammaproteobacteria bacterium | reverse complement strand
TTTCGCAACATTTTAACGCAGTTCACGGGATCACCAATCACGGCACCCGCCTCATTCAGTGCATTGCCCACAAACGGCAGCGTCGGTATCCATCGCTCTATCATAGCCCTGGGGGCACGAGGGCCGTACTTGTTGGTGGCCATCGCGTATCCGATCAAACCACCATCAATAGGGATCTGTCCGCTGTGATTGGCTACAATTAAGGCGCGCCCTTTGGAGGGGATATTTTCAAGACCGAGTGTTTTCACTCTAAAGTATTTTTCATAGAGCGGCTTTACAACCGCCATCCACAGTTTAATGCCTTCGACATTATAGCCCCATGGGTCATACCCATAAGCCCCTACTGGCTTGGGTATCTGATCGATACAGGCTTGGATTTCATCCGTAATCAGCTGTTTTTTTATCGACTTCCGTAACGCTGCTAACATAACCTTTCCTTGTACCCATTAATTATCCAGGATCAAGCATCACGCAACTGATAAAGCGCTATCAAGCGTCACTCACCTCAGATGCCGTGAGTGCTCCTGCCTTTTTCATTATCTCAACATAGCTTTGTTGATTTTGATTGTCTGATATATAGTCTAAAAAGGTCTCATTTAGCGGACTGGTTGCATTAATATTACGCCCTGCCTTCTGATAAAGTGGCAAAAAACGTTCAAAACCCTCTTCAGGGAGCCCTCGATAGGCTTTTAATAGAATATGAAAATCTTCTTCATTACGGCTGTCATCACCACCAAAAGGCTTCAACTCTAAAAACTCCGACAGTTTTTCAGTGCTGAACGTCTCCCCAATGACCTTCTCTTTATCTTTTTTCATACAACAGCCTCCAGGCTCCAGACTATATTTTTCATCAACGCTCTGCAATCTGCAGCGCGCAACAAGATGAACATTTATTGGCCATCTTCCGACGCTTTGCACACCTCTAATTTCGATATTCTAACGAAAGCCCTCATGAATACAACAAAAAAATAGGCATCAAAATTTGACAAGCGTCAGATCGTAAACCATCAATCCCGCAAACCTTGCACACCAACCCCAAAAGCCATCACGAAAGAGCGGGAGAATCAAATAACCTTCCCCGCCCACAGTTGATCCAAAAAGAGCGGGTAAGGCCAGAGTTCTACACCCGCAGAACGCTCTTTATCTATCCGCTCTTTATCAGTCATGAGGACTCGCTTTTTAGGCGCATTGCAGACAACAATGGCCTGCCTGGGCGAGTAGCTCTTCTGAAACTCGAGCATGCCTTTGAGTTCGGTTTTTCGCGGAGAATCGCCAATTTTTACTTCAATACCGACCTCTGCGTCACCGAGTACAAAATCCACTTCATATCCTCCTCGGGTTCGCCAGAAGTGGATATCGAATTCTAAGTCATTTAATCCACGATAGGCGATGATCTCCATTAAGATATAGTGCTCCAGAGCACTGCCCGCTTGAGCACCTTTTAATTCGCCAATGGAACGTTTTGTTAACTGCGTGACGATACCCGTATCGAGCAGATAGAATTTAGAGGCTGACACAAGGTCTGAGCGCTTTTTAGTTTTTCGATATGGATTAACGAAGTAACCTAAAAGTGTGTCCTCGAGTATTTGGTAATACTCTTTTACCAAAACAATTTAAAAACAGAAGCGTAAAGCCTCGTCCTTCAGGGCGAGGATCAGCTACCATAGAGCCGATAGGCGGTTAGTAAGGAGTTTGCTGTTGTTCGATGTATTGTCTGATGGTTTCGATGGGGGCTCCTCCTTAACCATCTTAGAAACACTGACTTTAGGGGGATAGTTGATTAATAGGTGAACAT
>JAYPBG010000579.1:0-1797 GCA_038124075.1 Gammaproteobacteria bacterium | reverse complement strand
CGGTAACCTTTCCTGGAGACATAATTTGCGATTTTTTCGTTGGCTCGGGAACTACAGCCGCTGTTGCTGAAAAAATGGGACGGAAGTGGATTTGTTCTGATCTTGGCAAATTTTCCATTCACACCACGCGCAAAAGAATGATCGGCATACAGCGCGAATTGAAAAAACAAGGTAAGGACTACCGCGCCTTCGAAGCTCTAAATCTCGGCAAATATGAGAGCGATTATTTTGTGTCCGGACTGGAGCCACAAGACGGTGCCACGGAAGATCAAAAAGAACGTAATCGAGAGCTGGCTTTCAATACGCTCATCCTTCAAGCATATCAAGACGAACCTGTTGAAGGATTTACGACCTTTAGAGGCAAAAAGAACAATCGTCTTGTATCTATCGGTCCAGTGAATATGCCGGTGTCGCGGCTGTTTGTAGAAGAAGTTATTCAGGAGTGCCTCGATAAGGGCATTACTAAGGCTGATTTACTTGCTTTTGAATTTGAGATGGGGTTGTTCCCGAATATTCAAGAAGATGCTGCCCAAAAAGGCGTCGACATCGTATTGAAATATATTCCCAAAGACGTGTTTGATAAACGCGCAGTGGATAAAGGTGAGGCAAAGTTTCACGATGTCGCTTATATCGACGCCAAACCCCATTTTGACGGAAACAAGGTTGCTATTGAGCTTACCAATTACTCGGTCTTTTACACGCAAGGCGCCATTTCATTCGCTGAAGAAAAACTGAAGAATGGCGGTAGTCAGATTGTCGTTACAGCCGGTCAAGTTGTGAAAATCAGTAAAGACAAAGATGGAATGTTAAATCCACGCGAGGTTCTGACCAAGAAATGGGAAGATTGGATTGATTATTGGTCAATTGATTTTGACTTCGAGAGTAAAAAGGAAATCATCCATCTCAAAGACCCTGATACTGGCGAGGTTAAGCAAACTGAAACCGGCAATTTCATTTTTGAGAATGAGTGGCAGTCTTTTCGCACAAGACAAGACCGTTCTTTAGAGCTCAAATCGGTTTTTTGGGAAATGCCGCCGGGACGCCACAAGATAGCCGTTAAAGTGGTTGATATTTTTGGTAATGACACGATGAAGGTCTTAACCGTGACCATTGGGGGTGAGGTCTAATGGCGATCCCTCCCGAGTTTCCGAGTTCTCCTCATGTTATTTTGCGTCCTGAAGTTCGGTGGTTTCCCGCTGAAGAACAATTAAGGGATGAGAAAAATATTGGCTCGCTTCTGCCGCCACTTGTCCACGCACTCCGCAAAGAAGTGTGTGCGTGGCGAGAAAAAGGTTATGAGGGGGCAAGTAATACAAGCCAAGCCTTGTTGACTTGGTGGTTCCAAACGCCTCATCCGACACCAAAAGCTGACGGTAGCATTGCTAATTTTGAGTATTATTTTGCTCAACGAGAGTCAGTGGAGACGATTATCTACCTCCATGAAATTGTAAAGGTGGCGGATAAACACGACCTCTTGCGTTTTGACAGTCATGGTCTTTTGTCGCCGCAGATGTTTGAGGAGACTTGGCGGCGCTATGTTGTGAAAATGGCGACCGGCACCGGTAAAACCAAGACAATGAGCCTTCTATTGGCTTGGTCTTATTTTCATAAATTATATGAAGAGGGCTCTGATCTTTCACAAAACTTCTTGTTGATTGCGCCTAATATCATTGTCCTGGACCGTATTCGTAATGATTTTGACGGATTAAAGATTTTTTCAGAGGACCCCATCATTCCCGATAACGGTTATGAAGGGAAGAATTGGAAATCAGAGTTTCAGCTCTCACTCCATATTCA
>JAYPBG010000578.1:0-1811 GCA_038124075.1 Gammaproteobacteria bacterium | reverse complement strand
CAGTAAAGTTCAAGAGGCGTGGGATCATGGTGATCACCAGCTTCGATTTCTTCTTTATGATGTTCTACCCAATCTTCGAGATCGTGAAGTTCACCTTCGATATGACGACGTTGTTGAGGATTTGTGTTAGGATTGTCAAGGATTTGTTTGTCCTTAGCAATATGTGCTTCGATGTTTTCCATATCAGTAAGAATTTTTTAGCTATTTAACAAACCAGATGTATTTGATGTCTCGTTTCCATAATTGTCACGAATACATCTTAAGTGGCTGTAACATTCAACACCGTTAGTAAAACTCACAGTATGTCTGATGTCCTTTATAAGATACACGCCACTCTCATGACTGTCAAGTCCTTCGTTAGGACTTATCAACTTTAGATCAATAGGATCACCCGCAGAAAGATCAAGATTCATAGGAAGAGTGACCCTCTGAGATTGTGATAACATCTGTTGATATCTAATGTTAGATTGTGACAACCACTTATGAGGAGATCCACTATCGTCCTCCTCTTCAATTGTACCGTCAGTTGTCATTGTTCCACCAACATAAGGTTGAACATCTACATTAGTTGGCCTACTACCAACACCAAGACCACGTTCTTGTAAGTCATCGGTTCCGAAACTATCTGTTTTACCAAAAGTAGTATTGTATTCATGTTGATCAGATGGTTGACTATTTTGTGGAAGTCCGTATGGATTGAAGAATAAAGTTTTATCTCCATATCCTCCCGTCCTCAAGGTGCGGATGATATTTTGATTGTATTCCATCAAAGGATTGAATATCCTAAAATTATCTGTCTCCTCACCAACATATTCAACTTGTCTATACGCAACTGCATCTTCTTTACCCTGAGATGCAATCGTATCAATACTTTTGAATTTGTAACCATCGAACGTTTGCCAGAATAAAAATCCAGCACGATCACCACCACCTGTAGAGATTGATCTCTTGGCTAGCCAATAGATAGCCTTGAATGGTCTCCAGAAGTTACCATAAAATCCATACGAGTTTGCAGTGGCTTCAATATCAATACTATCACTTGGAATTTGAAGACCACTCAGAATAGACGTTACATGTCCACTGATTTTGATGTTTGGTTCATATCTACTTGTAAGTCTAAACTGTTCAAGTTCTTGAATAATGTTCTGAGGTGTGGTTAAGATAATCTCAGTTACAGTTTGAGTCGAAGTGGTAGATATTTCAGATGCACCTTGTACAACCCATTCAGTAAATTCAAGTGTCTTTGATGGATGATCAATAGTCAGTTCAACTCTCTCAGTTCCAATAATAGGAAGAGTGGATATAATTTTAGTTCTGGATGTAATTAATAGTCTACCCTCTACAGCTGGTTTGAAAATACTTTCAAAGTAATCAAACTGCATAATTGCATCAACACCTGCACCGATTTCGGCAACATCACCACCAAGAGAGGTAATTTTAAAGTCTTTTACTTTTACTTCTTTTGTGTAGTTCATTTTTAGTCTGTCCTAATGATGATTGGTTGAATTATTTCTCTTACACCTGAACCAGCTTGCGCTGGACCTTGCATTGTGGATGGATCTGGTCTTATCACATTTGCGTTAAGTTCTGCATCCAAAAGTTTTTTATATTCTCTTTTTGTAGCACTACCTTCAGGAGCTCGATTATATGCCTCCTGTATTTTTTGCAGATTTAACCTAATTTGTTCTTGTTCAATTTGAGTACTATTTAATCTTTTCTTGATTCTTCTTTTTACACCACCACCTACAATCTCAGTAACTCCTTTAGTTTGGCCAGTAGTGACACTCTGTGTAACAGGCACATCTATAACT
>JAYPBG010000577.1:0-1822 GCA_038124075.1 Gammaproteobacteria bacterium | reverse complement strand
GTATACAACTCAGTAGGTCGATTTGACGGAGGGGTTAGCACTCTTGATCGTCTGACTGATTTGAGTAAAAGTAAGCCAGTTGTAAAAGATGGTCAGTACTTAGACGAAGCTGCTGCACCTATTGCTGCTGGTCTTCAAAGCCTAGCTGACAAGATTCCTCTGAATAAGGGTGGAGCAACTGCTACTCGCTTGGCTGGTAGTCGTGTAGGCAGCATCCTGTCTAAAGCACTCCCTGTCTTGGGTGCTGTAGGCGCTGTTGCTGATGCTGGTGACATCATTACTAATGACACCAGTGCTGGCAACAAAATCATGGACACCGCAGCTATGGGTGTCGGCGGAACAATCGGTGGCATTGTTGGGTTGGGTAACCCATTTGCAATTGCAGGTGGCGCATCTATTGGAAAGCTTGGTAGCGATAGTCTGCAATGGCTATTTGGTGACAAGAAAACACCAGAACAACGTAAACTAGAAGTACAGCTGGCAATGCTTGGAGGAGGAATCTAATGGGCTTCTTTATACCACTTGCTATTGGAGCAACAAAACTACTAGGTGGCACAGCACTTGTTGGTGGAGGTGTGACTGCAGCTGGAGTTGGGTTAACACGTCTTGCTACTGGACTAGCTCCAGGTTTACCGAAGATGCTAGGCCAAGATCTTGATAGTCGGGGACGAGCTGAAGCAGGTAACTTTGATCGTAGTACAGGTCAAATTGATTACAGTCCTGGCGACTGGATTACAAGTTTGGCAATGGGTCAAGACCTGAGCCAACTAAATAAGTCTACGCAGAAGGCAAGCAACAAAGCAATTCTTGATTCACAAGATGAAGAGACACTGATAAGCGAATTTAAAGCCGCTGGGTTAGATACTAGTGGGCTTAATTTGAGCGATACAGAATCAGCCAAGACTTATGCTGCCCGACTGGGTACACTAGAAAGTCAACTCGATAGCTACAAGAAATACAAGGCATTAGGTGTAGACCCTAGTAAACTCGCAGTGGGAGGTAAATTACTGGGTGTAGGTGAGATGGGCGCTGCCTATACAAAACACCAAAGGAATGATGAACACGGACCTACTCAAGTAGCTTACAGATCTGAGCAACGTGAAATACAGCGAATTGCAGAAGAGAAGAGGAGGCAGCAAGAGGCAGAAGTTCGCTACAACCGTGAGTACAGAGATAGTCAAGACTGGAAGCGTCTTCAGTTTGTAGAAACTCAGAATGAAAATGAGCGTAGGCGTGAAGACCGCAGAGCAGAGCGATCTGACAATTTGATGGAAATGCGGATGCAGCGTACTGACAGAAGGGATCTAAATGAAATGCAGATGATGCGTGATGAGCGTAAAGATCGTCAGCTAATGATTCTACAGCTTTTAAAAGGGCTAGGAACTCTCGGTCAATCCATTGCTATTTGATTACAGGTATTGCTTATAACCGCCATCGGTGTATCCACCCCATGGCGTGAACTTACCGCCAACTTCCTCGTAAACTTCAATAGCAATATCAATGTTCTTATCAGGATCTTTTAGATCCTCTTTGGTCCATCCACGTTTTGTAAGTTTATCCATATGAGCGTCAAGGTTGATCTGCAGTATTAGTACCATCGTTATGGGCACCTGTACGTCCGGAACTTTCTTGCATTGCGATTGCTGACCACAAATGTGATGTAGCGTCGTCAAATCCACGTGACTTGAATTTATCTTTAATTTGAGATTGAGTAAGTTTCAAACTAGAAGTAACGCTTCCATCACCAGAGGTCTTTGTACCACCATTAGTGCCAGGAGTACTGGGAGATTCAGCAGTAGGTTTACCTGCGTTGGGATATGGA
>JAYPBG010000576.1:289-1832 GCA_038124075.1 Gammaproteobacteria bacterium | reverse complement strand
TCAATACGGCGTACCATTGGCTGCCTAATATACATCAAATTTAGGTCATACCCTTGGATGAAGGTAGGTTGATCGATAAGCCTGGACCGTTAAGGAAACTGTTTGAGTCAGGTGGTACCGTATTGTTAAATGAGGCCGGTTTTACAGACAAGCAGTTGGAAGCACTGAACGAGATAAAAATGGACGCTCTTTTTCGAGGCACAAAAGTCAGCCGCTCACTTAGGGTCATAAGCATTATTGATGCAGATAAAAAAATGGCCGGCACCCGGTCACCTGCGTTAATATCGCGGGCGCACTATATCAAGATACCCAACAGTGCGTTGTCAGATCCAAAACCGCTCTCTGTTGAGAGCAGTAAAGCCCCAGATGTCAACAGTACTGTTTTTGATTGTGCGAGCCATGACTGGTTGCAGCTGTTTCAAGATAGAGTGATCAAAGGAAAGCAAGGATGGGAAACCAAAGAAGCGGATCTACCTGTTCAGCTTAATCGTGGAAAATCAGTTGTGTTGCGAAATTCACCGATTGATGATTTTCACTTTCAAGCCGACTTTAGTGAGTGGAAAAAAAAGTTTGATGACAAGAGATTAACGCTTACTTTAGAAGAAGGTATTTCGCAAGAGGAGCGGACGGCTGCGCTAGCCAACAAAACCGCCGAGCGCGCTATTGAGGCACTTTTACAACCTGACACGGGAGTGACTCAGGAGGGACGTAGTGTCGTGTGGACGGTGAATCAGTCCAATGCGGATAACTTCTTCCAATCAGATCAATACTGCGTTGTAAAAAGTGAAATACTGCCTTTGGCACCCATTCTCGAAAAAGCGCAACAGGGTAAATCGACAACGCCGACTTTATTTGTGACAGAAAATCTACAGAAGGCGCAATGGGATCTGTTGATGTGTTGCAAGTACGCTTTTTCGATCGCAGCCGCTAAGGGTGTCGATGTTCCAGAGGTGTATAAAAATGCAGTGGGTGTAACAGCAAGCAATCGATCGAATATGCCATTGACGCTGGATGAAACGCTCACTCAACCGGCATCCATTGTGAGCAGCCGGGACCCCGAGCTCACTTCGCTGCATCTTGATGAGACCTTGGAAGAAAGAGGCGATGATTATTCCCATATTTATGTTACACCCTATACGAAGTGCAATCAGCTGACTCAAGAGACCCGTTTTAATAGAGATGACAAAAATCATATTTCAGGTGAAAGCCGCTTGTGTCAATTGTTAAATGATCTGAAAGCGGGTCGGCATGTGATTCTTCACGGCCTGGAAAATAATCCTGATTTACAAAGCTCTCTTTCAACTCTGATTCATCCACCTCACTACCTCTATGAAAATGGTATTCGATATCAGTTTGCACATGAGAGCAATGATACGAGTTTGGATAAAGAGCATATACTGTTTCATGGTCGTTTAACAGTTTTGGTATCTGAATCCACTGAAGAGAATCGATGCGCGCTTGATGCCTTTGATGCCTTTCATTACAGCGTAAACGAAATAAATACCCAGAGTGAACATAATACAGCAATAATAGAGAGGTTGGT
>JAYPBG010000576.1:0-260 GCA_038124075.1 Gammaproteobacteria bacterium | reverse complement strand
ATGATGCAGTGCCGCTGCCCGAAATCAACTATGCACGAATCGTCTCACTGGTTAAGACGGCTGAATCCATTGATGGGCCTGAACCAGGTGACGCATTAAGGTTGTTGAAAGATCGGTTTACAGGTGATTTTCGTCATCATCCAGAGAAATATGCACGGGCTAAGGTGTTTTTTAAAGCGATATGGGGGAAAGCGACGAGCCATGGTGGAAGGCACGGTGGAAGTCATGGAGGTGTGAGTGAACCCGATTTGGGAGAGCGT
>JAYPBG010000575.1:0-1839 GCA_038124075.1 Gammaproteobacteria bacterium | reverse complement strand
CAAATGCTTCTACAAACTCATACAAGCGTTTGATTCCAGGTTTTGAAGCGCCAGTAATGCTAGCTTACTCTGCTCGTAACCGCTCAGCATCTATTCGAATTCCATACGTGCCAAGCCCTAAAGGTAAGCGTATTGAAGCTCGTTTCGGTGATCCAACAGCTAATCCATACCTAATGTTTGCTGCTATGCTTATGGCAGGTATTGATGGTGTTAAGAATAAGATTCACCCAGGTGACGCGGCGGATAAGGATCTATATGACCTACCAGCTGAAGAGGCTGCAGCTATTCCACAGGTTGCTGGCAGCCTAAGAGAAGCTCTAGATTCGTTGGATGCAGATCGTGAGTTCTTAACCGCTGGCGGTGTATTCACTGATGATATGATTGATGCTTACATCGAACTTAAAATGGAAGATGTATATGCTGTTGAGCACACGACTCACCCAGTTGAGTTTGATATGTACTACAGCTGCTAAGTTGCATCTATGCTGCGCTAAGGTGCAGCGAATAAAAAACCCGATGCTTAATTGGCGTCGGGTTTTTTTTATCCTTAAAATTATAGTTTTGCACCATAATAGTGCATACTATATTTCAGCTAGTTTCTTTAAGTGCTAATTTATGTCAAATACTGGTGTAATTAATGACTTAGCTCATTAAATTTTTCAAAACTTTTAAAGAAATTGGCTCGTAAATTGCAGGTTAAGTAAAGCGCTGATATTTCAGTTGGGAGATGACCCAAGGTGGTTTTAAATAAAATACATCATTTTTTGATCGATAACCTTAATACAGCAGTGCTGCTGTTAGATGAGGATTTAAAGATTGAATATATAAATGCTGCGTTTGAGGCTATGTTTCAGGTAAGCAGTTCTCGCCTTAAGGGACTGCCAGCAAGTGCATTATTTAGAGATGCGGGCAATGTTTTAAAAAGTATCGAAGGGTCTTTGGCAACGGGTCGTCCTTATACAAGGCGGCATGAGTTTTTAGACACCTACTCCGCCGGTCCTATCAAAGTCGATTACTCAGGGATTCCGATTGAGCTAGATGGGCAAAAAAGGTTACTGATGGAGCTGCAGCCCATAGATCGGTTTTTGAAAATTAATCGCGAAGAGGCAATGCTGTCTGTTCAGGATACTTCAAAAACACTGATTCGCGGCTTGGCCCATGAAATCAAAAACCCTCTTGGTGGCATTCGCGGTGCTGCACAGCTACTTGATGATGAAATAGCTGACCAGAGTCTGGATGGTGAGACGAGAGAGCTGTGTCAAATCATTATGACTGAAACTGATCGCTTGAGAAATTTGGTTGATCGATTATTAGGTCCAAATCAAGTGCCGACTTATACGCAAATAAGTATTCATGAAGTAACAGAGCGAGTTGTGGTGTTGATGCAGGCGGAGTTGCAGGGTCAGGTTGAAATTATTCGCGATTATGATCCCAGTATTCCACCGATTGAAGGTGATGCTGAGCAGTTGATACAGGCAGTTCTGAATGTGGCTAGAAATGCCATGCAGGCATTAATTGATTCAGATCAAGAACAGCCAAGGATCATTTTTAGAACGAGAGTTAATCGCAGCTTCACCATCGCTGGGGAGCGTCATAAGATGATTTGTAAGGTTGAAATTATTGATAACGGCCCCGGTGTATCAGAGGAAATTAAAGAGCAGATATTTTTTCCAATGATAAGTGGTCGAAAGCAGGGTTCAGGTCTTGGCTTAACGATTGCGCAAAACGCCGTTAATGGCCATCAGGGCACTATAGAGTGTGATTCGAAGCCAGGTGATACCTGCTTCTCTATTTATTTACCAATAAAGGTATAGTAGCAAATGACTTCAGAAATTTGGA
>JAYPBG010000574.1:0-1855 GCA_038124075.1 Gammaproteobacteria bacterium | reverse complement strand
TGTAAACTGCTGTTTCTTAAAGATTTATGCGTCGTTAGAAAAGAGCCGCACCCGTTGCATTTTTGCATACCGCTCTGATAGATACCCATGGCGAAGATGCGCTATCCGATAAAAATAAGGAGATTGTAAATAAAGCCATTTTGGAGCAGAGGGAAGCGCTCATCTCGTTTTTGAGCCGTCACAACGTTGCCGATGAAGAAGAGGCTTCGCATGAAAACCTGTCGAATTCAGGTCAATATGCATACAGCGATTTGGGTTTTGATCTTCAGAAAACAGTCTCACAACGGTCTTTCTTATCTAAGGCGCTTGACATTGCCGCCTATGGCAGCAATACACTCTTTGGAAAGTACTTCTCTATGCTGTCACGCCGCACCGCGCTAGATCCTTGGGTTTCGGATTTGGCGGAACGCCCCATGACGAATTCTGAGACTTTTTGGGTTAATCAAACCTCCCCCATAACGAACTCTTCTGAGGCTGCTTCTGTTAATCAAACCTCCCCCATGACGAACTCTTCTGAGACGGTTGCTGTTAATCAAACCTCCCCCATGACGAACTCTTCTGAGGCCGTTTCTGTTAATCAAACCTCATCCGTATCGAATGTGTCCACATATCAACTAAATAGCAGAGGCCATGCCTTTTTTCCAGAAAGTGAAACGGCCAACATCGGAGCAACAGCAGAGCAGCTGATGTTGCACTTCTTGCTGAATATGATCAGTTCTACTCTTTACTGTGGCCTAGCCGATAAGCGTAAAGTACAGCATGAGAGTAAAAAGATTATAACCATCGTTGCAAACAGTATTAACCAATCACTGCAGGCGCTTCGTCTTCAAGAGGGTGCAAAGGATCTAAGCGCAGCAAAAGAGAGCGCCATTAAAACTGCATCGAATGAAATCATTGCTGAATTTGAGAACAATACGGGTATTATCATTCGCCCTCGCTCGCAAGCCAGCCCCATCAGTGCAAACGATATTGATGGGGAGGGTGACAAGCGTCCATTTTATAAAGGCTTTGTAGATAAATACAAACAAGCTATTGAGCCTCTCTACTACTGCCCTAAAACCTATGAGCTGGTGCAGTCGACTGTCAGCGAACTCGTCGCTCCCTATTTCTCAGAAAATGCAGCCCATAATCTCAATCTCACAGAACCCAATTTAGATGACCCTATGCGCTACCTCGACGATGAGGGTTCTCCCAATACCGATGATGAAAAGGGCGATCAAGTGCTGTCAGATTTGACAGACATGTTTGCACCCGCTCATCGGCGTGCCTTGTTTTCAGGTAGCATCAAGATGGCTCAAAGCTGGGCAAACAGGCTGCTAAAAATGGTTATTCGCTCTGGGTTGATCCATTTGACTATGGACCCAATGATTATTAAGGCAACAACCGAAACATCTGCAGAGCGCAGTTGGAGTGGTGAGATCGTCAACGAAAGTAGAACCTCATCGACACCCTTTATGCCTGAGCCCGTTGTGGTCAATCGTGATATAGACACAATTTATATAGAGTTGGGTAAAGCGTGGGCTGTAAAGACTGTGGGTTCCGCTCTGGCAATGTTTGGTGGTATTTATATCGTCGGCCATTTAATGAAAGCATATAACAGCCATCAGCGTTTACAGGAGATATTAACTCTGTCTATACAGGATGGCGAAATGGCAAAGCAGATTAAAGAGCACGTGAACGACAGTGGGGAGGTCAGTATCAGCCCAAGCAACTTAGGGCTCTCTGAACACTCTGTCCGTTCCGTGCTCTCAGACGATTCGAATATGACCCATAAAGTCTGATGCTATTTATTTATTATCCGTTATTTAGTCGCTGGCGCGAAATAGCAGCCTATTAGGTTGTTATTTGTTCTATT
>JAYPBG010000573.1:0-1862 GCA_038124075.1 Gammaproteobacteria bacterium | reverse complement strand
TTTTACTCAGATTAAAGCTAAGCTAAAGCACAGCACAGGGGTATGAGCCCAACACTTTAAGCTCAATAACCTGTGAATTTAACTCATCAAGAACATTGCTCACAGACTGATCTTCAATATGCCCTTCAAAATCTATAAAAAACACATAGGTCCAATTACTGTTGCGCGAGGGCCGTGATTCTAGACGAGTCATATCAACATTATGACGCTGAAATGGCTCCAAAAGATCATGCAAAGCACCGGGCTTATTACGGACAGAAACCACCACCGAGGTTCTATCTTTGCCGCTCTTAGGAACTTCTTCTCGACCAATAATCAAAAATCTTGTGGAGTTATCTGGGTTATCTTCAATTTTTTCATGCAACTTTTCAAGACTATATAACTCGCAGGCCATATCACCTGCTATAGCTGCAGAGTTCCACTCACCCTGTACTCTTTTTGCCGCTTCAGCATTGCTACTGACGGCCACTCTCTCAATTGCTGGAAAATTAGAATTCAGCCACTGCCTGCACTGCGCAAGTGATTGGGCGTGAGAATATACTCTCGAGATATTCTTTTTATCTGTATTGGCGCCGACCATAAAATGCTGATGAATTCTTAACTCAACTCCACCGCAAATTTTTAATGAAGAATCCATAAAGCTATCAAGGGTATGGCTAATAACCCCCTCCGTAGAGTTCTCCACGGGGACAACGCCATAATCACAAGAACCGGAAAGTACTTCGCGAAATACTTCATCAATAGCTGATTGCGGAACACTTACGGCAGAATCACCAAAGTGCTTTAGCGCAGCTTCTTGGGTAAAGGTTCCCTCAGGACCCAAATAGGCTACCTTGACCGGTTGCTCTAGAGCTAGACAGGCCGACATTATTTGACGAAACAGACGCGCCATATCCTCATTACTAAGAGGACCTTCATTTTTTTCCATTACGCGACGTAAAACCTGAGCTTCTCGCTCTGGCTTGTAATAAGCTTTATCACCCTGAGCTTCCTTGACCTCGGCAACATGCTGGGCACAACGAGCACGCTCACTAATACTTTCAATTAGGAGTGAATCAATTTCGTCAATTTTCTTTCTTAATGACTCTAAAGTATGCTTTTTCGCCATCATTAAACCTTTTATTAATCTTCTTCTATTGCTGGATGGTCGTCGTCTTCTGGCTCAGCAATTCTAGCTAAGCTCACCAGCTTCTCATTTTCTTTTAAACGAATAACTCTCACACCCTGAGTATTTCGGCCGACAATAGACACTTCATCACCACGAGTTCTAACCATGGTACCCTGATCGGAGATCAACATAATTTCATCCCCGTCAAACAGCTGAGTGACGCCTACTAACGGACCATTTCTTTCACTCGCCTGAATAGCGATCATACCCTTACCTCCACGACCTTTAGTCGGGAATTCACTGATATGAGTGCGCTTGCCATAGCCATTCTCACAAACTGTAAGCAACAGTCCATCCTGCTCTGGCACTACCATAGAAATAACCGAATGTTGCTCTGGTAGGCGCATTCCCCTAACGCCCTTGGAAACACGACCCATGGCGCGAACATCTGTCTCAGAGAAGCGTACTGCCTTACCCTCAGAACTAAATAACATTATATCTTTACTGCCATCAATAATCGCTGTGCCAACCAGGTGATCACCCTCAACTAGGTCAACCGCTCTCAAACCAACACTACGCGGTCTTGAATATTGATCGAGTGAAGTTTTCTTCACTGTGCCATTCGCTGTCGCCATAATTACATACTGGTCTGCACTGTACTCTTCAACGGGCAAGATAGAACTAATACGCTCGCCCTCATCCAATGGCAACAGGTTGACCATCGGCCGACCTCTTGAATTACGACCAGCCACAG
>JAYPBG010000572.1:0-1877 GCA_038124075.1 Gammaproteobacteria bacterium | reverse complement strand
AAGATGATGTTAACTTAAATTCCGAACTGATACATAAGAATTTGGTGAGTAAAATCAACGAAGAGTGTCCAATTGATGACCTGATAAAGGTTTTTGAATTTGTTAAGAAGAATAACGTCCTAAGTTTGAAAACGAAAGAAAAGATTAATTCATATATTAACCAAGGATTTTATCATGATGATCAGTTACGGTATTTAGCATCGTGCTCAGATCATTCTATTCCTGATGATTTACGAAACATTGCCGGCACTAAGCTCATAGATAGAATCCATATTAATGGCATCACAAACAGTAGTGACTTTCTAGAAGAACTGCTCTCCTTTGCTATTCCATCTACTAAGCTCGTAGATCGAACCCAAAATAATGGCATCACAAACAATAGCGACTTCCTTGAAGAAATGCTCTCTTTTGTTCTGCCATCTATCTCATTTACTTATAAAGTCACATCACTGGCTATTGATCATTTTTCTAAACGCGCCTCTTTTCAAGAAGTAAGGAGACTATTGCTCTTTAAAGAAAGAACCACCCTTGATAACAATAAATCTATACCCATTAACAAATATTCTGTTAGAGAACACTCCCAACTGATACAAAATAATTTGGTAAATAGAACCAGCGAAAAGTGTACAGTTGATGAGCTAAAAGATATATATAGTTGTGTTACGCAGACGGATTCAAGATCGATATTATGGAAAAGAATTAATTCATATATCGCAAATGGGTCTTATGATAATGAGCGATTACGGTATTTAGCAGAATCATGCGATCCTATACCTGACAGTTTACGCATTAATGCCGGTTATCAGCTCATCAATCACTACTGCCACAACCGCATAGAAAAATCCAAAAAGAATAACATCACCAGCAATAATGACTTCCTTGTTAAAATGCTCTCTTTTATCAAGCCAAAGAGCTCATTCACTCCAGACGTCAAAGCATTGGCTATGCATCGTTTTTCTCAACATGCCTCTTTGCAACAAGTAATAATTCTATTGCGCTCTGATCATCACCTCATCCCTGATAAGCATTCACAACCACTTATACCTATTGATGATATACCTATTGATACAAGTGTTGTTAAGTCAAACTCCCCAAAGATACAAGAAATTTTGGTGAAAAGAGTCAACAAACACTGCACAAATGACGAGATCAATAATATTTATACATGTGTTACGCAGACGAACTCAAGATCTAAATTATCTATAAAAATTAATTCATATATAGAAAATAGGTATTATGACAATAACCTATTACGACATTTGGCAACTCACTCAATCGGTACTATTCCTGATGATTTACGCACCAATGCCGGTTGTGAGCTCATAAAAAGATTCAACAATAAACTCAAAAACAATAAATATTTCCTCCTTGAAATGCTCTCTATTGTTAAGCCAAACAACTTGTTCACTCCAAAAGTCAAATCAATGGCTATTTCTCATTTTTGTGAACGTGCCTCTTTACAACAAGTGATAAGTCTATTGCGCTCTAATAATAGCGTCATCCTTGATAAGGGTTCACAACCACCTATACGTATTGATACAAGTGTTGTTAAGTCAAACTCCCCAAAGATACAAGAGATTTTGGTGAAAAAAGTCAACCAACACTGCACAATTGATGAAATCAATAATATTTATACATGTGTTACACAGACGAACTTAAGCTCTATATTATCTAAAAAGATTAATTTATATATCAAAAATAGGTCTTATAATAATATCCGATTACAACATTTGGCAACCGACTCAAGTGGTACTATTCCTGATGATTTACGCACCAATGCCGGTTGTGAGCTCATAAAGAGATTCAATAATGAAATCAAAAACAAAAACAATAAATATTTCCTCCTTGAAATGCTCTCTATTGTTAAGCCAAACAAC
>JAYPBG010000571.1:0-1884 GCA_038124075.1 Gammaproteobacteria bacterium | reverse complement strand
ATTTTAAAGACCCTATATAGATCAGTGCCTCTGGGCAGATTTTCATTCATGTTCCCGCCCTGCTGTAGAGGCTGCGTAGCTGTAGTCACCGGCTTCTATGTTGGTAAACCCAGGGTGCTGGGCTAAATAGGGCTTAAGGAAGCACATATTGATATTTTTTTGCCCTTTATGGACCGTTTTGACATCCCATTGCGCAGGAAAAACGGTCTCATCTGTCAGCCCTGCTTCTGATCTATGATGCGCTTTATCTTCAGTGGTCGGTCTATTTGACATCTTACTGCTCCCTATCGTTCATAATGTGCACGCAAGTCTAGCACTGACTATAGGCCTTTTTCCAGTTTTAATGGTCACTGTGGTTGTTGACATGCTTTTCTAGCCAGCTGAGCATATCCGATCTATTTAATGGTTTGCATCGATAGGCGCCTTGGCCGTAGTCACACCCTTGCTCGATAAGAGGTTGGGCATCTGCAGGGTGTTTCACATCTTTTACGGATACCCTAACATTGAGGGCTTTAGCTAATTTTTTTATGGTTGATATGAATATAATATCGTCCGGTTTTTCTGAAAGAAAGAGTGTATGATTAATTTGGAAATCAGTGATGGAGAGATTGGCCAGCTTAGACAGTGGGTAGAGACCGGACCCTATCTGTTTTATTGAAAATTGAAATCCGCATGCGTTAAGCTCATATAGATTCTTGAATATTACTTCAGAATTTCGTTCTAAATAGGGTTCATCAATACTTAAGGTTATCGCACGGCTCTGCAGCAGGCCCTGTTCAATATGAGCGCTGAGTTGGTTAACGATGTTGGGTCGGGTAAGCAAAATTTTGGGAAGGTGAACGGTCAAATTCTTGGTGGGTAACAGGTGGCTCCAGTCGTTAACGCACTCAGTGGATCTTTTTAAAAGTAACTGAATCACCTTCAGTACGGGCTCGTAATGTTGAGCGTTGTAGAGGTAAGCATTTGGTGATAAGAGACCTTGTTCTGGGTGTTCCCAATAGAGGTGTGCTTCCAAGGCGTGAATCTCCCCAGAGGAGAATGAGAAAATGGGCTCAATGTAGAGGTCAAGTGTTCTATTCTCTATTGCGCTCTCTAAATCACTGCGGATGATCAGAGGGTCTGATCCTTGATTAATGGAGCGTGGGTCAAAAAACCTGTAATCTGTATTTCTTTTTTTAGCTTGATACATGGCGATGTCTGAGAATTTAATAAGTTCGGTATGCGATGTGCTGTGTAACGGATAAAAGGCGATGCCAATGTTTGCGTGGGTCTCTATCTGTAATTGTTGATCTATTGTGATGGGGGCTTTTAGCGTCTCAATAAGGCGTTTTATGATGATGATAGCAAAATTAATGCTCTGTTCTTGAACGAGGATGGCTGAAAACTCATCGCCACCCATTCTGGCCAGGGTATCATGTTTACGAAGCACAGAGGAGAACCGCTTGCTCACCTCTTTCAGTACGATGTCTCCTACATCGTGACCATAATGGTCGTTGATCTCTTTGAATTTCGTGAGATCAATATTGAGCACATAAAATTGTGTGGTTTTCCGGTTGCTGGACTCAATAAGGTGAGAGAGCCGGTCATGGAAAAGTGTACGGTTGGGCAGGCCTGTCAGAGGATCGTGCAGTGCGAGAAACTGGAGCTGATTGTTTGCCTCTTCCAGATCTTGGGTGCGCTTTTTAACGCGTTTTTCCAATGTTCGGTTCTGTTCCTGAATGACTTCACGCTGGACGATTACTTGAAGGGCTTCGGTGGCTATATTGGCTAAAATGGTCAGAAATCTTACGTTGTCTACAGTAAGGTTGTGCATGTTATCCAGAAAATGCGTTGGGTGCGGCTCTTTTCTAACGACGCTTACGCTACCATTTTCTGCTCGTTTTC
>JAYPBG010000570.1:1680-1887 GCA_038124075.1 Gammaproteobacteria bacterium | reverse complement strand
TCCCACACCAATATGCCGAATGCAGACACATTAAACACGGTTCCAGCGATGTGACAAGATAACAGTCACCCAAATCGTTTTTCTTTAGCTTTTCACACGCATCCCTTAACACACTTACCTCTGCATGCGCGGTGGGATCGAATCTACCCTCCGCCAAACTAATTGACTCCGATATGATTTCCCCGTTTCTTGCGATTAAAGCGCCGT
>JAYPBG010000570.1:0-1670 GCA_038124075.1 Gammaproteobacteria bacterium | reverse complement strand
CGCCTGTTGTGCTAGCTCAACAACCCGGTCTATCTCTTTTTCAAACATCTAACCCTATTCCATTCTAACTAAACTGCTCTAATTCTAACTAAACTGCTCTATAAATTCAAAACCAATAGTTCATTAACGTTTTTCAGGATAGCAACGTTCTGAGGCACGCATGCGGGGTTAGCCGCATCGGCCCCGCTAGGGGCAACCGTGGCTTGATTGGTTAAACTAGACATATTTATGCGCATGAAATGAAAACTGTTAATTTTCTTATACGTGATGATATTGATTCCCTATCAATTATGAACTGTATGCTTTTATTCTCAATAGATGAAAAAATGCCAGAGCTAACTTTATAATTTGATGCGTTATCAATAATGGTGTACCTTAATGCAGCCGACTTGCACCCACATAACCCTGTATTTTGTAGCACATCAAGGTCCCCGGTAATCTGTAATTGGTGCTCTTTGTCTGTATACAATATATTACTAAGGGAAATACATTCTTTCAAGAAGTTTGGAATATCCACTTTTATCAAGGGTGTGTCAATGGAGGTTGAAGAGCAACCGCCTACACACAATATGAATAAAATGATGAATAAGCTATCCTTTAGCTGTTCCGCCATTTGTTTGCTCCCCTTTTATATAGTTCACTGAAAGCAGGAGCTTTTTAGTTCCGCTTGTTCTTATGTGCCTTCTAAGCACAGTAAAAAAATCTGTTTCAACCTCGATACAGCCGTGACTATACCCTTTTTCTGAATCGTGCAAATAAAACCCTCCTCTATGTGGTCGACAAATATTCTTTGTAGCCAGGTCTGATGGTTCAAATCGCACTCTATTATAACCCCAGTTGGCCCAATATGGTTCGCATTCACCAGCATGAATGCCTCGAGGTATTTTTTGAAGCTGCCAAGATGGTTTCAATTGGCAAATGCCACCTCCATCATCTTTTGCGTAACCACCTTCGAATAGAGGTATATAATATTGCCCTTCAGGAACCGGCCCCCTGTCCTTCATGCAGTGGTTTGATGGGTGTTGATAACCTGGCATTCCAGAAGTTGCCTTGAAAGATCCAATATTTTTCCATTGTAAAGTTTGTCCATTATAATATAGATCAGACATTCCTACTCCTTATCTGATTATAAGTATTAACATCTGTACATACGAAGCACAGGCAATATTGCCAGTAATACCCGATATCCAAAGTACTTAGGGGCAAGCTTTATACTCTTTTATTCAAAAAAAAGCAAATATTATCACGAGCAGTGTCTCTAGCCAATTTTGATACGTTAGCTCTATTTAAAAAAGGGATCAAAAAAAGGATCAAAAAAAAGGATCAAAAAGGACACCCATAAAAATATTGACGCCCCTCAGAAATCCCAGCATCATCCCTCTTACTTCCTAAACACTCAGAGCAGTAATATGACCCGAGCCCGCAAAGAACTTGTCGCTGTAGAATCAACTCCTTTCTACCATTGTATGGTGCGCTGCGTCCGTAGAGCCTACCTTTGCGGCAATGACCCCCATACAGGTAAAAACTACGATCACAGAAAACAGTGGACCGTTGAGCGTCTCCAACAGCTAGCCTCTGTTTTCGCAATCGATGTTTGCGCTTACGCTGTTATGTCCAACCATTATCACGTCGTTCTGCACATCAATGATCAAAAAGCCAAAGGTTGGAGC
>JAYPBG010000569.1:0-1888 GCA_038124075.1 Gammaproteobacteria bacterium | reverse complement strand
CGGATTCTCCAGCACCACCGAGGCGAGAGTCATCGTTCCTCGCGGACTCAGAAATATCTTCACTGTCGTTGGCAATGGTGCAGAGAGCGAGACCAATGTCGAGATTGGTTCTGGTACACTTTCTGGATTTGTTGGTGGAGCAGAGAGCACATCCAATGCCGAAGTCAAGTTCACTCTCTTCACCATCGGTGGAGACACAGTTGGTGGAGATGTCAAGTTTACTGCTGCGAATCTGGCGGTCGGTCAGGTCAGAATTGGACTCAGCAACGACGGAATACCTGGAGACGGATCCAGAGGTATCACGATCTTCAGACTCAGAACCTTCCCAGAAGGTCCGAAGGTCAGATTTACTGGAACAAAAGCAGAGTCCTTCACTCCAGCACCACATATCGCTGAAGGTCTCATCGATATTGAGAAGGGAACTAAGGATACTAAGTCCAGATATATTGAATATAGAGACCCACAACCTACTAGAATTGTAGTTATCTAAACTGATAAATAAATATAACGCAATTTAGTGGACCTTAATGGCTAATACCAAACGGGTACAACTGCGTAAAGGGACGGAGTTAGAGCACTCTACATTTACAGGTGCTCTTGCTGAAGTAACTTTTGATACTGATAAAGGGACAATCAGAGTTCACGATGGACTCACCTTGTCTGGGGTAGAGATTCAAAAATCTCGATTGACTGATTTGGATGGTTCCAATAATAATGATACATTGAGAACCAATATGAAATACTTTAGTGATACCTCGGCAGGTCCTTTTGCAGTTAATTTACCGACACTTCGATTTGTAGGAGATACTATTCATCTTGCAGATTCCAAATACACCTGGAATATAAATAATCTTACAGTATATGCTCAAGGTGGAGACCAAATAAAAGACAGCACTGGGTTCATTGACACATTTTTGAATTGTGACGTTGCTGGTGGGTATGTCGAACTTATTTGGGAAGGAACTTTCTGGAGGATGTTCTCATGAACCTAAGTAGAATGGACGGTTCGATGAAACACGTCGTTCAATCGAACGATTTCATCGTACATGCCCTGCGTAGAGACGCAGATGGTATGCTTCGTTACACAAAAGTGGGTTCTGGGAGCACCGACATAGGAGACTTCCATAGAACTGATGGAACTCAATATCCAGGGTTCCTCGATGGTGAAGATTACGTGGAAGAAACAACTGAGGATAAAACTTATAAGAATAACTTCCATGATAAATACCAACAGTATAGATTTGACTTTAGAAATCTACACTATTTTATAGACAGTGATGGATACCTTGTCGCCCGTATTAACGGCACATATGATTACACAACCGAAGGACCTAAGTAAGAAAGGAATTAACTAACGATGGCTGATTTTAGATTAGGAAGACTAAAATTCAATTGGAGAGGCGACTGGGCTCCTAGCACCGAATATGTCATTGATGATATCGTCAAGTTTGGTGCTAACACTTATGTCGTCACTACCAATCACACCTCCGCTGCGAGCGAAACAGACTGGTATGACACCGATGTGTCATACTGGAGTCTGCATGTTGAGGGTATCCGTAACGTAGGATCGTATGCACAAGGCACATTCTACAAAATTAACGATATCTTCAAGTTTGGTAACACTCAATATCGTGTTACTGCAGGTATTGGAACCACTGCAGGACTAGTTTTTGCTGGCGTTGGTACTGCAGCGGCAGGATCTAACGTTGTAGCATACGTTGCTGGTTTTAATGGTGGCGGTGACTGGGATGCTGGAGAGGTTTATCAGACTGGAGACGTTGTTCTCTATGCTGGTAACTCTTATGTTGCTATTAATACCTCTGTACAGGGCGCGATTCCTCCAACTGAACTTGATACTCAGTGGGAATTCCTTGCACAAGGTCATAAC
>JAYPBG010000568.1:0-1893 GCA_038124075.1 Gammaproteobacteria bacterium | reverse complement strand
TGAGCTATCTAAAGAAAAAAAATGCTGCACTATTAAAAAACATCGAACAGAACATCTCGATGAAATTAATTTCTTAAAAAAATATACAAAATTATTTAGCAACAAAGAGAGATTGTTATCTTTGAAACAAGCCGAAAATGAAGGGTATCAATGGCCCCTGCGGAAGACATAGCATGGGCAAACCAAAGTTCGCATTCCTTTTGCTCAAAGAGCATCCGTACGGTAGAGAGATGCTCATGCAGATACTGTCCGAGGGGTTCATTCCTGACCTAATCATAGAGGAAGACTCCGAGATAGGTGATGAGGAACGGGAGAAGTTCCTCAAACGTATCGAGGGCCACCAGATAGCTCCATCGATACAGGAGCAAGCCAATGAGTTGGGGATAGATGTTGTCTCCGTCCCTATCCACAATTCTGAGGAGGTCATGCCACACCTAGAGGGAATGGATCTGGACCTGATAGTGTTCGGCGGGACTAGGATAATCAGAGGAGAGATTCTGGACTATCCTGCGGATGGGGTAATCAACTCGCACCCTGGCCTACTCCCTGACTGCCGAGGCTCTGCATCTCCTGCATGGTCGGTTTTCCATGACATCCCAATCGGATCCTCCACCCACTTCTGTGACAACGGCATTGATACTGGGGATCTCCTCATGAGAAGAGAGTTTCCAGTATTGAGGGGCATGACTTACGAGGATTTATGCTACCACACCTTGGTCCTCGCCGGGGTCCTAATGAAAGAAGCCCTACTTGCATATGAGCAAGGAATCTGGGACGAAATAAGGAGGCCTCAGGGCGAGGCATACCATCCCACTTTCAGGAATGCACCGGAAGAAATTCTAGAAGCGGTCAGACAAAAACTTAGGGACCAGACTTATGCGCATTACTCAGACTAGGTGAACAGATGGAAAGCAATCTTGCAGGTTCGGACTTCCCCTTCGCAGAGGGGATTCTTAGTGGAAATACGGCTCTTGTGTGTGGGGCCTCAAAGGGCATAGGTCGGGCTTGCGCATTGATGCTCGCGAGAGGTGGTGCCAGAGTAATCGCCTGCGCGAGGACCTCTTCGGACCTGGACTCACTGATACAGGAGATGCATGGAGAAGGACATGAGGGTATCGAGTTGGACCTTGAGGACATTGCCGGCGTGGAGGAAATGGTCAGCGATATTGGCCCCATCCACATCCTAGTTAACAATTCTGGAGGACCTCCCGGCGGACCACTGTTGGAGAATGATTTGGATGACTTTGATGCCCCTTTCAGGAGACATCTGCACGCTTCCCACACATTGACTAGGGCACTGGTTCCTATTATGGAATCAGAAGGCACGGGCAGGATTGTGAATATCATCTCAACCTCGGTGAGAGAGCCGATTGACAACATAGGCCTCTCCAACACCCTGAGAGGAGCAATGGCATCCTGGGCTAAGTCCTTGTCAAGAGAGCTGCCCCCCTGCATCACAATAAACAACATTCTTCCTGGATTCACCGATACGGACAGGCTGGGTTCTCTTGCTGAGTCCATCTCTAACAGAACAGGGAAGCCGGTCAAGAGCGTCCAAGACGATTGGATGAGCGGCGTCCCTATCCAACGTCTAATCGACCCTATGGAGACGGCTGCTGCTGTGACTTGGCTGTGCCTACCCAGTAGTAGCGGCGTTAGAGGGGTCAGCCTGGCCGTAGATGGTGGTAGAATGCGCTCGATTTAGAGAGGATTTCAATGGAATTCGACGTTTTCTTCTCCATCTCCCAAACTCCGGATACGACCGGGTATACTCCCTCGGAGAGTGAGATGTTCACTAGTTTCTTCGACCAAGTGGTCCTAGCAGACAAATTGGGGTTCGGAGTTGGTTGGGTCGCGCAGGCCCATCTTTCAACTGAGATACAGAAGAGGAAC
>JAYPBG010000567.1:0-1901 GCA_038124075.1 Gammaproteobacteria bacterium | reverse complement strand
TATCAATGAGTTGCTACCCCTTCTCTATCTTAAAGGTATATCTACTGGCGAGTTTAAGAGGCGCTGCGACCTTAAACGCAAATGGTCTAATGAATACAGTCGTTGGCTAAAAAAAGATCTATCTAACAAGCAGTACGTCTATTGGTGGGCAGATGGCATTCACCTTAGTGCTAGAATGAGCCATGAAAAGCAGTGTGTGCTTGTTATCATGGGCAATATACCAGTTGACACTGTTTTCCCAACTAGGTGTTCAATAAATGAGCGTGTTGTTTGGTGTTTACATTTGGCTTGTCCATTGACCTACATATATTTTGAGCGCTAATATAGCGATCGTTCTTCATGGTTAGGAGCTAACGCTATGCACTATACACATCAGATAAGGCTGTTCGTGAAGTCGCTGTTACCGCAGTGTCTGATGACTTATCGGTTAAAGAATAATAGCAATAATATATTGCTTACTTTTGATGATTTGCCAGATCATGTAAATACTCACAATGTTCTTTATGCACTGAAGATAAAAAATAAGAAGGCCATTTTCTTTGTAATAGGTGAAAAAGCTGAGCAGTACCCTGATATAGTTAAGCGTATACACTCAGAAGGACATATTGTTGCCAATCATACGTTCAGTCATCCTTATGATCGTAAGACGAGCCTGTCTGAATACCGTGATGATATTTTAAAAGCTCAAGAGGTATTAACGCGTATTTTGGGTGTATCACCTACACTCTTTCGCCCTCCTTGCGGAGAGTTCAGCTTGAAGACGGTTGTTGCCACTAAAACCAGTCGTTTGAAGATGATGTTGATGTCAAATGGTGGAGGGGAGTGGAATCAGAACGCCAATGGGGTAGCAAAAGATGTAGAAAATACGATAATGAAGAAAATCAAAAAAGGACAGATTATTGTTCTTCATGACAATAATAGTAAAATCCCAGAAATGCTGGAAAGCCTTATTGAAAGAATAGAAGCCCGTGGTCTGTCCGTTTTAGAGGCGCTTGATGAGGTAGTCTAAGTAGAGGTAACCCCTTTACTCTGTTGATTAATCAGACCTTTTATAAGGCCGATTGATCTTCCAGCAAGATATAAATTATCCAGCATTATTACGTAAGCCAAATATTTCAAACTTTTAATACGTTGTTTACTACGTTTTAACCTTTTAATAGAGAGGGCTAGAGGCATGGTTTGGTGGAGAAGTAATAAATTAAGTACAACGGCGTTGGCCGTCACGGTACCGAGCATTAAGATAATAGATAATGTTAGGTATGCCGATGTAATCCAGAATACTTTGTCTGATAAAGAGCCTTTAATATTCTTTAAATAGTTTTCTGAATGCCAGATTTGGCGTTTAATGAAATGGGTTGCATCTTGTGGTGATCCAGAATGGACTAAAGATAAGGTACCGTTCATCACGACCTGATACCCATCACTTTTGAATCTGAGCGATAGGTCACTGTCTTCTCCCGATGTAATCTGCTCATCAAATCCGCCAACTTGAAAAAAATGATCTTTCCAGCAGAAGATGCAGCTTCCCATTAGGTCTACTTGTTGAATAGCGTTGCCGTCATCATTGAGGAGCCAGTATCGCTCAATCCATGTTGCGCCTGTTCTTGGTTTAAGGCCGCCACCAAAAACATGGTTAGGGTTTTCCTGGAGCAGTCGAACACCACTTTCAAGCCAGCTGGGTTCAACCAGGCAGTCTGAGTCTGTGCAGACTAAAATAGACCCTTTCGCCTGTTTGGCACCAAAGTTTCTTACGGCTCCAACGTTTACGTCGGTTATTTGTAATACATTATCGGCATATTTCAGTGCTATATTTTGTGTATCATCTGTTGAGCCATTGTCGATTACCAAGATCTCATAGCATTCTCTTGGGTATGTTTGATGAGAGAGCGACGCTAAACAGT
>JAYPBG010000566.1:1416-1913 GCA_038124075.1 Gammaproteobacteria bacterium | reverse complement strand
AGAGCATCCTTTGCATTTCCCCACAACATCGTCGTGGATGATGGCTGCCCAGTGAGCCTGCCCCCTATCTCGGTATACTCTTACTGCCAAAAGCTTACTGACTCACACTCTTAAAAATACTCTTAATGAAAACCATCAACCTGTCATCTCAGCCTTCTATTCATCAGCGGTCGGTTTATGCGCAATAATATCGACGGAACTAATTATGGCTTCAGCACCTATCTTACCCTTTCCCTCTTTTCCATAGCCATTATCACCCAACCATGACCAGTTATCGTTATACGAAACACGCTTCGAATTGCATAAAACACCTCTCTTTTCGACTGAAATTTCCGCTTTTTCACCCTGCACTAAAACAAAAATTGATTCAATTCCTTTGCTCGGAGAATCGATTGAAAAATAGACTTGATCAACAATTAAACCTACCTCTTTGGCTTTATTAACCATCTCTCCGATCTCTAATACATTGCCTCCACCGGCAGCGCTCAGCTCTAACC
>JAYPBG010000566.1:0-1406 GCA_038124075.1 Gammaproteobacteria bacterium | reverse complement strand
CCTTCAGTCATCACCCGGTGGACATTAGCCCAACAGTCTAAACCTTTTCTCGTTAAAACTTTCTTCTTAGTCTCTATTGCAATATCGGCCCAGACCTCCCCCTCCTCAATGTCGCGCTCGAGACATTCAAGTCGATACCGATAATCCTGGGTTGTGACATCACCATAAGTACTGGCGACGCCAAAAGGTACATTTTCAAATAATACTTCATCGATACTGTTCTCTTCAAAACGCCGCATCGTTTCAGGACGAGCAGGATCTCCCCAAAGATCGGGATTCGCAGCCAAGTCGACATTTATCGAAAAATGATTTGGTTTGTAACGACTTGCACCCATTTCATAATAAGGATGATACACAAAAGGCGTCGCACCCTCGTCTATATGTGTAGCGGGTCTCTGCCCGCCAATAACCAAACGGACAGAGCCATGCTCTGATTTCATATTATTAACAATCTCAGGAACATTTTTTCTCATATGAATTCTTGCTACACCACCACTCTTATTAAACATCATGCTCCGCAGCAGCCGGCTTAAATCTTGATACTCCTTTAGCCTCTGAGCGGGGTTATCAGCAGAATCCCCTGACCCTCGTAAACTAATAACTGTATGCGAACCCTCTTTCTCTTTAGCTGCAATTAAAGATGCCCAATCCGTACCACTGCTCTGCTGCTGGCTTAGCAAGAGATCGGAACCAGCCGACCTTATTGATCTAAATTGCGTTAAATCACTAGAGGGTGGGGCATGAGCGTTATTTGCATTGCTTAAGCAGCGTTCACCCGATTTTGATTCTGCCGAAGCATCATCAGAAGCTCTATTTTTTTGATTAAAAAATAGAGCACTCGACGAAATTTTCATTATCCAAAACCTCATTCAATATATCAGTTTGCAACAAACCAAACACTCTGGATACAAGTCATTTATCCAGCACTGCTGTATGTATTTGGTATTAAAAATATTAAATACATTTACGCACTCAATATTACGTTTCTTAATGTTATATATTTTAAATATTATTGTTAGCGTTATTGTTAGCGTTATTGTTAGCGCTAACATTCACCTGAATCAGCACGCCCGAACCAGAACAAATATAACACTTTTATTTATCCTGAAAAAGTATCTTTTGACGTGCATTCGTAACCTTCCGAATGCGAAAGGTTACACACATCTCAAGAGGCAAGACTTAAGAATAACCGTTTAAAATCTGCATATATATTGCATATACAAGAAGAAAGGGTTTGTGAAAAAAACTATTTTGGCAAGCCGCGCTGCTAAAAGTCCGTAGCATCTTCAAGGCTTTCAATTATTTGATTTATCGTATCCGGCGCACTAGCACCATTGTCACCACGGCCGCGACGGGTATGACCTAAATTTGATGTATATTAGGCAGCCAATGGTACGCCGTATTGA
>JAYPBG010000565.1:0-1916 GCA_038124075.1 Gammaproteobacteria bacterium | reverse complement strand
GCCTTCTACGCTAGCTGTATGAATTGTTGCACTTACGAGTTGAATCCAAGTGCTTATATATGATTTATATTATTTTAATATTATTATTGAATATGAACGCCACCATACCAAATAAACCCAGAGGGAGGAAAAGAAAGATAGGCCTGCCTAAGCACTATATACTGCAGTGCCTAAACAGGTCAAAACGAGCGGCTAACGCCTACTTAGAAAGAGAAGACAACACGAACACTTTCATCCACTTCTGATGCGTCGATAAAACCGATAAGGTTAGGATTCTCTCCCACCAACGCTTTCACCTCCGAAGAGTCCTCAGCCTGCTGTGGCGGTGTGCCTTTACCTGTAAAGAGCTGAATCGACCAGTACGACTTTATCTGAGCAGGCGATTTCTTCAGAATTTTACGGTCAAAGTGAACCCTAAGATCCGAGCCCTCAGGCAGGTTAACAGGCAGGGCTTTATCGCCACCCGGAAACTTACGCAGTTTTCCAAGGAAAATACGTGATATCTGTTTCTTGGTAAGCTCCACACCATTACTGGGGTGAACAACGACCGCCGTTTCAGCATGGGCCGCTTGCAGCGTGCCAAACATGAGCGCGGTTGAGATCAGTACGAACGAGCACAATTGAATCAACTTTTTCATTTTCAGCTCCTCCGCTTAAAAGACATAGTCTATAGCAAAGTTAACGAGGGTACCCTCTTCATCGAGCGGGGTCTCTGTGGGCAGCACCCTCTCCTCTAGAATCGTCTCCTGCTTCAAGGAGGTCACCTCAAACTTAAACGCGGTTGCCGGCGCAAAGTCATAGCGCAGACCCACCGTGATGCTGGTATCGATCTGATTGGCTACATTACTTGCTAATAACGCTCTAAGAGGTATAACCGGCATTTGAGCAGCCGTAGCAGGGTCAGGATTAGCGACCACCTGAGGTAAAGTATCAATCATCTCGTAGAAGGGGTCATCCTCTCTCTCTGCATAGGTTAAATGAAACGTAAAATTCTCTATCCGCCGAGCTAACATAAGGTGCCAAGCCTTATCCCCAGAGCTGAACGAGTTACGCTCATCAGGCTTGAGATAAGAGAGTTCAGCATCGAGAACCCAATCGTTTATATCTATATGGAAGCTACCACCATAGTAGATATTCTTCTTAAAAGTTAACGGATCCAAATTTTCAGCAAGCTCTGGATTCCCGCCAGGCCCCCTAACCAGATTAACCAAGGAAGACGCTAACTCCGACGTTGTACGAGCCCCTGAGGTCGTACTCATGGCATACAATTTCAAGGTCAACCAATCGTATGTGAAGATATGATGAAAACCAAAAAGATCTTGAAGATCCGCTTCAAACTCTTCTGTCTCACCGTCATTAGTTGTGACCTCCTGAGCATCCGTCATACGCCCACCATAAAACTGCAGGCTCATATCCCAATCACCCAAACTGGTATTGTATATGAGATCATACCCTTCAAGTGCTGAGAAAGCGAAACGGTTGGTTTCAACCGGGGGCCTTATCCATGTGTAGGCGTAGCTAACATCCAGATAGTTCGAATAGGCAAGCAGCGGCATTCTAAAGCGGCCGGCACGAACACTCAAACTTTCATTAAAGCTGTAAGTGACATAAGCCCACTCCGCCTCAATATTATACGCATCCGTACCTTTTGCAATGAGTTGGCCCGTTGCGGAGACCTTATCATTAAATGACGCATTAACCTGCAACCCAAAGGTGACATTAGGGTCTGACGCAAAGTCTTCATCATACTTTGAATAGACCAGATTACCGTTTGACAGCATGCCACCACCAACCGAGCCAAACCCACTGAACTGCGTTTCAAACGCGTGAGACTCTATTGACAACACCAATACCGCAAACAAGACAACAGATCGTGCTATTTTACACATTTCCCTCTCCTTGTTTTCCCATCTTCA
>JAYPBG010000564.1:0-1918 GCA_038124075.1 Gammaproteobacteria bacterium | reverse complement strand
CCTAACCCCCGATCGCTACCTTAAAGAGCGGCACACTGACTTAAAGCCCTATACCCACAGCGGAAGCTGGCAATCCAATATGACGTTCAGGCAGTATGCTCAAAAATTTGAGACCATTCAGGCGCACATCCAAGCGGGCGACTGCTATCAAGTCAATTTAGCTCAGCGCTTCCACACAAACGTCACAGGCGACCCTTGGGAGGCCTACACTCGCTTGCGTCTGGCCAATCCAGCCCCTTTTGCCGCCTACTTTTCCACACCGTTTGGAACGGTCATGAGCCTATCACCAGAACGTTTTATTCACGTAGATCAAGGTAAAGCGACAACAAAACCGATAAAAGGGACGGCTGCCCGGCACGCCTGTGCAGATAAAGACAACCGTGCTCGAGCGCAGCTTGCAAAGAGCAGCAAAGATCGCGCTGAAAATCTGATGATCACCGACCTGCTGAGGAATGATTTTGGCAAGATCTGCGAAATAGGCAGTGTCACCACAACAAAGCTCTTCTCCATCGAAAGCTATACCAATGTGCACCATATGGTCAGCACCGTATCGGCAAAGATTCCAGAAACCACACACCCCATGACACTTTTAGACGCCTGCTTTCCGGGAGGCTCTATTACGGGTGCGCCAAAAATCAAAGCGATGCAGATCATCCATTCGCTTGAGCCCAGCCGCCGTCATATCTACTGCGGCTCAATCGCTCACATTGGCCTAACAGGCAACCTAACCAGCAGCATCACCATCCGCACCCTATTGCATACACATAATGACTTGTACTGTTGGGCTGGAGGGGGTATCGTAGCTGACTCAACATGTAAGGCTGAGTATCAAGAGACGCTGGATAAGGTCAACCTCTTATTAAGGACAATTGGGGCTCTCTAACCTCACTCATTGTTCCGGCCACCCAATCAGTAAAACAATGAACACGCACTCTAGAGCATGACAACAACAGACTACTTTACCACCCAAAAGAGCCAGATTGATTCCCGCCCCAACATCAATACCGCCCTAAGACCACTGATTGGGCGTGCAAACCAGCTGGAACGACTTGACCAACAATTCAGCCTGGTTGAGCGGGGTGCCTTCTGCATCTCTCTTCTGTCGGGAAATCGCGGTATTGGCAAAACAGCAGTCGTACGGCATATGGTGCACCGTTACCATAACGACCCCATCATTTATATTGAAGTAGAACTGTCCGCTCAAAACAATCAAACAGACCACCTCATTCAGGCAATCATTTCAGAAAGCATTGTTCAGCTATCCAATCAATACAACAACCCTGAAGCCTCAAATCTTCTAGAAAAGCTGTTACACATGTTTCGGACAGAGGGGTTGGAGTGGTTATTCGCTCACCTTTTCCCAGAGCAATATCTCCAAAAAACAAAGCAGGCCACAGCCTCTCACAATCTTAACGCTCTACCCTTAGCACACCCGACACACACCAAACTTACACCCAACGAAATGCCACGCCAAATCATTCGTCGAGACGCATTTATTGCCCTGATGAAACGCGCCTTTACAGACTCCCTTTACACCCTCTCTTGTGCTGGCTTCAAACTCATATGCTATGTAAAAAACCTCGAGGTCGCAGATCTTAGCTGCCTGGATTTTATCTCCGAAGCGTTTCGCAAACAGCTGCTGTCGTCGTTTTTCCTCATTTACCAAACACCCATCCAAAATAACAGAAGTTTGGACTATTTCTCTAAAGAGCTTTGCACTAAAGACCCTACCACTCAAAACCGAGGCCAGTTCAAAACCATTCCGATCCCACCACTCAGTAAAACGCACACGTATGACCTCATTAAGCATCAGCTGTCACCCTCAACTTTTAACCTCTCTGTACTGAGCAACATCATTTATGACCGATCAAAAGGCAACCCTGGAAAAACCCTTTTTATTTTAGAGCTGTTAAAAGAG
>JAYPBG010000563.1:1119-1924 GCA_038124075.1 Gammaproteobacteria bacterium | reverse complement strand
GCTTTTGGTAGAGCCACTGAGGTATCTCGTGACGAAGTTAAATTCCAAAAGTTTGTGAATAGATTAAGAAAGGCTTTCTCTTTCTTATTACTTGATGCTCTAAGAATACAATTAATTCTTAAAGGTATTATCAAACAAAGTGAATGGCACGAGATTGAAGATTCTATTTCAGTTGATTATATTGAAGATAATTATTTCTCTGAGCTAAAAGAATTTGAAATTCTTCGTGAGAGAATCGAAACATTGAACGTTCTTGGTGAGTTCGTTGGTAAATATTATTCTACAAAATGGGTTCGAAATAATATTCTACGTCAGACAGATGAAGATATCGAAAGAATCGATAAAGAGATTGCTGATGAACCTAAAGAAGATGAATTTGGCGGATTTGACGATCAGCCTGAGACATAACTCTGACATTTAGTCTCAAAAAATCAATTCTTATAAATATATAACTATGGAAGCAACCGAAAAATTATTCAATTCGTTAGTACAAAATGACGAAGCAGGTGCCCAAGAGCACTTTAAAACAGCTATTCAAGATAAACTTCAAACAGCTCTTGATGTGAAAAAAGTTGCCGTAACAGCAGACGTTTTTAACAATCAAGTAGCCGACAATGAAGTTAATAGTTGAACATTTAGAACAAGAACTCAGTTATCTAACTGAAGCAGATAAGAACGGTAAGAAAAATGTCTTTATCGAAGGCGTTTTTATGCAAGCCGATAAACTTAACAAAAATAAAAGAATTTATCCTAAAGAAGTACTTCAGAAGGCAACCGAGAAGTATATTAAGGAGCAAGTTAAGAC
>JAYPBG010000563.1:0-1109 GCA_038124075.1 Gammaproteobacteria bacterium | reverse complement strand
ACGTGCGGTTGGTGAATTGAATCACCCCGAAGGTCCGTCAATTAACTTAGATAAAGTTTCACACAGAATTACCGAACTCAAATTTGAGGGTAATAATGTTGTTGGAAAGGCACTCGTATTAGACACACCGATGGGTAATATTGTGAAAGGTCTCGTTGATGGTGGTGTCAAGTTAGGTGTCTCTAGTCGCGGTATGGGAACAGTTGAGAATAAAGATGGTCAAACTTTTGTAAAGAATGATTTCGTTCTTTCCACAGTTGACATCGTTCAAGACCCCTCTGCACCTCAAGCATTCGTTAACGGAATAATGGAAGGTGTAGAATGGATATACGAGAACGGATTACTTAAACCTCAGCAAATTGAAAGATATGAGACTGAAATTCGAAAGGCATCAAGCTCTGAACTTGTAGAAGCTCAGAAACGAGTCTTTAGTGATTTCCTCTCCAAACTCTAATCATTAAATTAATAAGCTATTATGGAAGATACCCAAAATACAGAACAAGAAGATATCATTGAAGATATCACAGAAGAACAGCTTGCTAATGAAGAGGTTGAACAGGATACTACTGAAGTTTCTGAAGAAGCCTCCGAAGAATCAGCTGTGACAGAATCAGATTTATCTGACTCTATCAAAGACATCTTACTTGGCGAAAAAGCCAAAAAGGAAGGTGAACATGATGACGAGGAAGAAGATGATGAAGATGAAGTCGAAGAAAAAGCAGTGAAAAAAGAAGCTGCTAAAAAAGAAGGCGAGCACGACGACGAAGACGAAGAGGAAGAAGAAGACGAGGAAGTCAAAAAAGAAAGTACTGAAGTAAGTTCTGAAACTGAAGACCTCGAAGAAGCAACTAAAGTTGACCAATTGAAAGACGCTTATCAGAAATTGAAAGCGATGAAAAAGGCTGACCTTAAAGGTGCTTATGAAGGCCACTGTGAAAACACAGCAGCTGCTAAAACTCTACGTCCAGGCGCTACTAAGCTCGAAATCTTAAATGCAATGTATAAAGAAATGCAAAAGATGACTAAGTCTAATCTTGTTGCTGCTGTTGATGCTCTTGACAAATATCAAGACGACAAACAAAGCGCAGCATTCAAAGGTGAGTCTAAAG
>JAYPBG010000562.1:0-1925 GCA_038124075.1 Gammaproteobacteria bacterium | reverse complement strand
TTATGTAGCTTCAATCTTCTTTAATATGGTATGAAAATGAAAAGACTAATCCCTGTATTTTTAGTTGTTGCTTTATCTGGCTGTGCAATTTTTGTGGATGAATTTCAGACTAACCAAAGACAGGTTCTGGAATATTTACTTGCTGATCTACCTCTACCAAAAGATGCAGATATTATTAAGGACCCAACTGTAATTTTGGGGACTGGTGACTCTATTTCGGGTCGAGTGGTTCTTGTCTCTGGGTATACTCCAGCTGAAAACCTTATTTTCTATGGTAATGAGACGCCTAGTACCGGCTGGGGCTTGGTAAGCTCAAAAGTGGGTGAAGAAATCACATTGGTCTATACTAAGGATGGTAGGTACGCTACGATTGATATATCGCCCAAAACAAATTTTGAATCGTTTCTTCAGGGTAGCTATGGACGTGATGTAATGATTTCGATGGTTCATCCTGACGCAATTGCCGTTCAGAATCCATACGATGGTCTGGAATATGACAATCTTCCTGAGGCTCCAAAATCTGTTAACAGGGATATAACAGAATTGCCCTGATCAGTTAGTTAGTTTTGAACGCAGAAATTCAATTAAGTATAGACTTTGTTAAATAACATCTAATTCGTGTTATATGTACTATCTTTAATATGTGGCTAAAGTTTAGTAAATTTCGTTTTGGTTGGCTTTGAAGAAGAGATTTGTGCATTTGTTTATTGAAGCGGATGTTTATTAATTGTTAAGAGAAATTATTTTGGCTAAAACAGCTAAATCTTGAGTCTGGTAGCAAAAATTGAAAAATTTCATTATTTATACTAATTTTCTATAGAATTATGTTTTAAACATATATATATTAGCATTCAACATATCTACTAGTGTATAATTGGATCATCTAAATTTAACGTACAGGGTTAAAAAATGTTAAAGAAAAAAGAATTGGTGCTTGCAGTTTCATTGATTATGCCTCTAACGGGAACGGTATTCGCGGAAACCTCAGTTGATAGTTCAGGGACAGAGTCCCAGAAAAAAACTGAATCTGAGTCTAACTCTAGTTCTTCATCTGCTGCAGGTGGAGTCGCCAGCACTGCAGTTTCGACCGCTATTGTTGTTGGTATCGTAGGTTCTGTTCTTAAGAATTTATCTGATAGCGATTCGTCGTCTAATGAAGATGGTTCTGGATCCATTGGTACTGACCCTGCTTCAGGTACTGACCCTGCTCCAGGTGCTGACCCTGCTCCAGGTACTAACCCTGTTCCAGGTACTAACCCTGTTCCAGGTACTAACCCTGATCCAGGTACTAACCCTGTTCCAGGTACTGACCCTGCTCCAGGTACTGACCCTGCTCCAGGCACTAACCCTGCTCCAGGCACTAACCCTGCTCCAGGTACTGACCCTGTTCCAGGTACTGACCCTGTTTCAGGTACTGACACCGTTCCAGGTACTGACACCGTTCCAGGTACTACACCTGTTACAGGTACTACAGCAACTGCCACCACTACCGATTCAGATACTGCAGTTGCTACAGCGACCACTACTTCTACAGATACCACAGTTGCCACTGCGACCACTACTTCTACAGATACCACAGTTGCGACTGCGACCACTACCTCTACAGATACTACAGTTGCGACTACAACTACAACTACAACTACAACTACAACAACCACAACTGATAGTTCTGGGTCTAATACTCCTGCTAGTTCTTCTAGCCCCAGTGCTGGTGCTAGTACTGGTCTATAATAAGTAGCACTTCTCCAAAAAGGGTATCATCGATACCCTTTTTTGTTGGCTTTAATAAAGGTTTTTTTGCGATAATGAATCGACTTTTAACGCTCTTTTTGTTGGTTTTTATTTCAGTGCCCATAATGGCTTCGGATTTTGGCATCACTGGGCTAATCGATATCCCTACCGCACGCATGGACTCAGATGGCACC
>JAYPBG010000561.1:0-1938 GCA_038124075.1 Gammaproteobacteria bacterium | reverse complement strand
CCACCAAGGTCTGTAAATAACGAAGTTGAATCGCCTCTTTCTGCTTCGTTAATACCTGTGCTGCGCTCAGCAGTTTCTCTGATGCTTCATATTCGCCCAAAGCGTGAATCACTTTTGCACGCCGTTCCCGTTCGCTCTCTGCCTGCTTAGCAATGGCTCTTATCATACTTTCATCAAGATCCACATGCTTGATCTCAACATTGGATACTTTAACACCCCAAGCATCCGTCTGTTTATCAAGGATCAATTGAATATCGCTGTTCAATTTATCGCGCTCAGACAGCATATCATCCAGCTCGTGCTGCCCCAATACCGATCTCAGAGTCGTTTGAGAGAGTTGACTTGTTGCAACGAGATAGTCTTCTACTTGAATAATAGCGTTTTTGGCATCGATTACCTTAAAATAGATCACCGCATTCACTTTTACTGAAACATTATCTTTTGAGATCACATCTTGTGTCGGTACATCCATCACTACTGTTCGGAGGTCGACTTTTACCATCTGCTGAAGCAAAGGAATGACCACAATTAAACCGGGTCCTTTTACTTTGTAGTAACGTCCAAGCATAAATATGACACCCCGTTCATATTCTCGTAATATTCGGAATGTAGAGATGAGCAATAAGATTAATAACATCAGCAGACTAACCGTGAAATAACTTGGCATAAGCCCCATCGCTTTCATCTCCTATATGATCTATCTATGATTTTTTAACCTCAAGCGTTACACCGTTTGCATGGGTAACGATCACATGATCATCTTTATTTATCGGCTGATCACAATGAATTTGCCACAGCTCACCACCCAACCTCACCATAGGCCTGTCATTAAAATTAGACTCGACCACACTCTCTTGGCCTTCTAATGTAGAGAGTCCTGTGGCAACCTTTCTATGTCGCGCTTTTGCAATAAGCCCTACTGTCATAATCAACAGAAACCCACTGAATACCGCGAAAGCAAGAATAATCGGAATCGCTATTTGGTAGCTCGGTAGATCCGTATCCATAAGAAGGATCGAACCGACAACAAACGCCACCACTCCACCCAGCCCTAACACACCAAAACTGGGCGCAAATGCCTCAGCGATCATTAAAGCAATCCCTAATAATATAAGCCCTAATCCAACATAGCTTATGGGCAGTGCTTGGAAGGCGTATAGGGCAATTGACAGTGCAATTGCGCCTACAATACCGGGTAGGCCAAAACCGGGGTTTGAGAACTCAAAAACTAAGCCATAGAGCCCCAGCAGCATCAAAATGTAGGCAATATTAGGGTTGGTGATAATCGATAGAAATCGTGATCGCCAGTTCATCGAGTGGTATACTATCTCTAAATGCTTGCTCTCCAATAGCTCTGTTTGGTTATGCACCGTCCGAACCGGTTTCTGATCAATAGACGAAAGCAGATCAGTGACGCTGCTTGCCATAAGATCAATAACCCCATTTTCAAGGGCACTCTGTGACGAGAGGCTAACACCTTCACGTACAGCACGCTTCGCCCACTCAATATTACGTTCTCTTAATCGTGCCAAGCCTTCAATGTACGCCGTCGCATCATTTATTATTTTATCTTCCATCGTTGCTTTTTCTCTATTGGTCTCACTCTTTTGGCTTGTACCTTCACCTTTATTACCCTGCTCCAGAGCCCTGTCAAGCGGCTCCTTTTTGGGTGTCCACCCCATCTGAATCGGAGTCGCTGCACCGAGATTGGTGGCTGGAGCCATAGCCGCAATATGACAAGCGTATAAGATATAGGTGCCTGCACTTGCAGCACGAGCACCACTGGGGGATACATAACCTACAACCGGAACGGTCGTCGCTAATATTTTCTTTATGATCGCTCGCATCGATGGGTCTAATCCACCCGGAGTATCGATTTTAAGCACAACAAGCTCCGCACCCACCGCCTCAGCCTCTTCAATGCCCGATACCACATAG
>JAYPBG010000560.1:0-1942 GCA_038124075.1 Gammaproteobacteria bacterium | reverse complement strand
TCCCAAGTGTGAAAAATAGAATGCCCAGCACCAAGAAACGTTACAGCATGGGTCTTTATGTGCTTTATTTTGGCACCAAAAAACTCTATCCAGAGGTGGCTCACCACAGTATTTGGATGGGCCCAAGATTTAAAGAACTGTTATCAGAGATTTTTGATAGCAAGCAAATGAGTGACGATTTCTCACTGTATTTACACCGACCCACGGCCACCGATAAAAGCTTCGCCCCCGAGGGTTGTGAATCCTTTTATGTTCTCTGTCCTGTGCCTAACCTTCAAGGTAATGTGAATTGGGAAGAGGAAGGTGAAAAATTACGCGATAGAATTATTGAAGCCCTTGAGGGGTCTATACTTCCAGAATTATCCTCTGTAATTGAGGAAGTATTCTGGATGACGCCAAATGACTTTGCCAACGATTATCGATCCATGCATGGCGCTGGATTTTCGATTGAGCCTAGACTGACCCAGTCGGCGTGGTTTAGGTTCCATAATCGCCATAGCTGCCTAAAGAACCTTTATTTTGTCGGTGCAGGCACTCACCCAGGTGCAGGCTTGCCAGGGGTGGTAAGCTCGGCTAAGGTAGTCGAGGAACTTCTTACAGGTGTTGAGGTAGGTTCAGGCGGTTAAATTATGGAAGTAGCTCATATAAACCAGTCTTCATCAAAGCAAGTACTTGCTCGACATGGTAAATCATTTTATTGGGCAAGCCTTTTTCTCGGCCAAAAACTGGCTCATCGCGCAGCTAGATTGTATGAATTTTGTCGCTTTGTTGACGATATCGCCGATGGCGACCTACCTCACCGTCACGAAACACTAGCCGATATAAAACAGAGCTTAAATGGTCATTGCCCGCCTGCTGGGCCTGAGGTGGAGGCATTTCTAGAACTAGCCTCTGAAGTTAATATCCCCATCAATGCTGCTATCGAACTACTAGACGGCATGTTGCTTGACCAACAACCCACTGCGGTAAAAGATCAAGCTGAACTGCTGAGGTATTGCCACGCTGTAGCTGGAACTGTAGGTTTAATGATGTGCCGAATTCTTAACTGTAAGCATGATCGCGCCGACCATTTTGCTATTGATTTGGGGATTGCCATGCAGTTGACTAATATTGCTCGCGATGTTTTGGAAGACGCCACAATGGGACGTCGTTATCTGCCCGCCAGTTGGCTTGATCTCTCGCCAGCTGAAATCGCCAGCGCTCAACCAGCGTCTAGGCAGCCGACTTCAAAAGCTATTGAACAGCTCCTCAGCCTTGCGGAAAGTTATTATAAAAGTGCTCTTCTGGGCATTCAGCTGTTACCTTTTCGGTCGCGTTTTTCTATTACTGTTGCTCTTAGGGTTTATCGACAAATTGGTGTACTCCTACGACGAAGGAATTTGGCCTGGTGGAAAGGTCGAGTGGTAGTCCATAAACTAGAAAAAATTGTCTTAAGTCTTTTCAGTCTTATTGATTTACGCCCAAAGAAAGTCCCTCCACATCAATCCGGTTTGCACAAATCACTTAAGGGGCTTGCTGGTGTCGATGCAAACTAACCACAGCGCCGACATTATTAAAACCGATATAGCCATTATCGGTGGCGGCAGTGCCGGTATCAGTCTTGCCGCTAAACTTAAGAATCAGACTACTGTGGTGATTGAACCCAAGCTACCCGATGAGCGGGATGTAAGCTGGGCTATGTGGGCAAAAGGATCTCAGCTTGAACATTTAGGTAGCGCTATTAAAGGCCGGTGGAATCAGTGGCGGCTAGTGGATCATCAGCGAGAAATATTGCACAGCAGTGATAATTACCATTATATCAGCTTGAGTTCTGCCGACTATTTACGCAACTGTGAATCGCAGTTGTCACCCAATACGCAGCTAGTGCGTGACTTCGCTGAACATATTCAAAGTGAGGGATGCGGTGGTAATTTTAGCGTTGCTGGACAACGCTATCATGCAC
>JAYPBG010000559.1:0-1944 GCA_038124075.1 Gammaproteobacteria bacterium | reverse complement strand
AGCGAATTGAATATATTCGTATCGAATTCTCTGAAAAAGAGCAGTTTAATGCGCTGAAAGAATGGTCAGACGAAAGTCGCACGCTTATTTTCTATATGGCAACTCCGCCAAGCATGTTTGGCACAATTTGCCAGCATCTTGATGACGCTAATTGTATTGATGAAAAGTCCAGAATTGTTCTGGAAAAACCGATTGGACATGATTTGGAAAGCTCCAAAGTTGTCAATGATACCGTGGGAAAATTTTTCCCAGAAAGCGGTATTTATCGTATTGATCATTACTTAGGCAAAGAGACTGTGCAAAACCTACTAGCACTTAGATTTGCTAACCGAATCATTCATTCACAGTGGGATAATAGCTGTATAGATCATATTCAGATTACAGCGGCAGAGACTGTGGGAATTGAGGGTCGATGGACCTATTATGATGGTGTTGGCCAGTTGCGTGATATGGTTCAAAACCACCTGCTGCAGTTACTTTCATTGGTTGCTATGGAGCCGCCAAATAAAGTAGAGGCTGATGAAATTCGCGCTGAAAAGGTTAAGCTCCTTAAAGCTATGACGCCTATTAATAAAGATAATGTTGCAGATCATGCCGTGCGTGGTCAGTACTCCGCTGGTTGGATTGCCGATAATCCGGTAGTTGGTTATATGGAAGAAGAGGGCAGTGCCGAGGACAGTAGCAATACTGAAACCTTTGTTGCGCTAAAAGTGTTTGTGGACAACTGGCGATGGGCTGGAGTTCCATTCTATCTTCGCACTGGTAAGAGAATGAAAGAAAAAGTAACGCAGATTGTGATTACTTATAAAGAGAACCCCCATGCAATTTTTTCTGATGATGACTCAGAAACGAATAACCGTTTAGTTATTCGTCTACAGCCAAATGAAGGCATTCAACTAGAAATGCTGTCTAAGAAACAATGTATGAAAGAGCGCTCAAGTTTAGAAAAGCGCACTCTTAACCTAGATTTCCTTGACCCAAATGACGACAGCCGCATTGTCGATGCCTATGAGCGTTTACTATTGGAAGTATTAAATGGTGATCAATGGTTGTTTGTCAGTCGCGATGAAGTTGAAGCCTCATGGCAGTGGTGTGATGACCTATTGCAGGCATGGTCTGAAAAGGGTGTGGATGCAAAATCATATAGTGCCGGCTCATGGGGACCATCAAAATCAGAATCACTGATAGAGAATGACGGCCGTAGCTGGTATTTAGCTTAGAATTTTCTTAAGCGGGAAAACATTATGGAATTAAAACAATTTGAAAATACCTCAGTACTTGATAACTCATTGTCGGCAGATGTTAGTGAGCGGTTAGCAAATGCTATCGCCAACCATGGCAAAGCAACGCTTATTTTATCGGGTGGCAGAACGCCAATGGGATTCTTTCATCAGTTGTCACAACAGGCATTGGATTGGTCAAAGGTCACGGTAACCCTTGCCGATGAGAGATGGGTTGATACCAATCATCAAGACAGTAATGAGAAGTTGGTTCGAGAAAACTTGCTGATCAATCAAGCACAATGCGCAAAGTTTTTGTCGCTAAAAAATTCTTCAGAGACAGCAGTCGAAGGTGAAGCTAAACTCGAAGAGCAGCTATCAGGATATGGGCAGTTTACAGTGGTTATCCTCGGAATGGGAGATGATGGCCATACAGCATCATTATTTCCAGGAGCAACAGCGCTTGCCGCAGGCCTAGATATGTATTCCGGTCGCAGTTGCATTGCTGTTACCCCAATAGCTGCTCCGCATGAACGCATAAGTATGACTTTGCCGCGTTTGTTGAACACAGAGTGTCTGATTATCCATATAAGCGGTGAAAACAAACAAAAGGTACTGAGCCAGGCTCAGGCCGGAAACAACGTTGAAGAGCTACCAATAAGGTCAGTACTGCAACAATCGCAGGTTCCTGTCACAGTGTATTGGGCAAGTTAAAGATTTAATT
>JAYPBG010000558.1:0-1945 GCA_038124075.1 Gammaproteobacteria bacterium | reverse complement strand
AACTTTAGTAATATCATCATCTTCTAAATGCTGAGCAAGTTCATCAAAGGAGCAAGTGATATCCCACTCCTCACCTGTAGAGATACGTTTAAGCGTGTACTTTGGCACCCTGATATCCTTTCCACCAGTTAGGTGCTGCTCTTCCCTTTTCCCACTTGGCGAAAGGTTTCGCAGCATGATAATAGTTTTGGTATGCTTGAACTGCATTACCTGGAACCATACACTCGGGATACATCTTCATTGCTTGAGCAAACTCGGTCATACCTATCTTCGGTATATTACGAGGTGGTGCTTGAATAGCATAAAGAATCTCTCTATGAGTTTTATGCATCTTGTATGGTTCTTTCTCTGTACTATATCTGTATGTATACTCGTCGCAAAGGGCACGCATATGTTCCCAATGCCAACGATAGTTCGCTTCACTTTGCATTGACCATACGGTGCAAGGATGAGAAGTGTGAACTGCTTTATAGTATAGCAACTCTGCTTCTAGATCGTCAGAACCTTCATACAGATCCCAATACTTCACCATCGTCTTACCTGACTTCGAAGGACGTTTAGTTTCCTTGCCATCAAGCATACGGTGTGCTGTGCATAGCATCTGTGCTGACTCTACAATCATTTTAGGGATATGTTTGTCACACATCATTTGTGCAGCAATCACTGGATCACTGTCTAATACAAAGATATTCATAATATGGATACTCCCACTGCCTCAACATAACATAGTTATTATATCATAAAAAGACAGTTTCGTAAAGCACTATTTTTTAGATTTGTTTTAAATTAACTCGTCGATGGTACGTTCTCAAGTCGTTGGAGGATGAAGTCTTTCTTCTTAAGTATTTTCTTTGCCCTTTCGTGCAGTCCCTTCTTTTCTAATTTTCTAGCATAGATTTCAAGTTCGTTTGTATCTTTTTTAAGACGGTCGATTTGGGAATATACCATTTAGAGTTTCCTATTAAAAAACAGCGTACACGAAACGTGCACACTGCTAGTGTGTTGAAGTTAAAATGTGAAACAGTCTTAGTCTCTGAGTAGACCAGGAAATGCCTCTTCTACGATCTTCCGAGTAATACCTTTGGGTGCTTTCTTATTGATCATGTTGATCACCACTTGAGCATCTTCAGGATGAACACCTTCTAGTAAACCTATGAAGATCCTTTCTCGTTTGAATGCAGGCAATTTATCACCTTTGCCACCCTTCACGAACCATGCGAATTGTTTATATTCTCGTTGTAGTTCTGATGGATGATTGTGTCCCTCCGCTTCGGTAAATGGAGGAGAACCTTCTGGCAGGTTCCATTCGACTTTAGAATCGAGGGATCCACGAATAATATCTTTTATTGCCCAGTTGTTTGCGTTTTGTTTAAGGACTTTGATCTTTTCGTCCCGCTTCTTTGCCTTCGATACTTCATCGAAGATCTCAAATACATACTTTGCCATCAGTTTATAAATTCCTCTACTGATTCAATCAACATCTTCATATTTTTATTTATAAGATAAGGAAACACCTTGCCCTTATTATGCCACTGATCCTGAGAATTAAATTTTTCAATAATTTGCTTTTTTAATCTATCAGGAGTTTTAGTCAGGTCAATCATCGTTTCGTTGCGTTGATAGTTCCGATACCAAGAAGCAGCATAAAGTAGTTCACCCTCTGCTAGATCTTCTTTGATCGCTTCTTTCTTTTTCTTTGAAAGAGGTGTCTGCCTCCTACCTTCTACGAATACGTCATCATCAGATAATATGTTTGGCACGCCATCACCTGCGTCACCTGTAAGGATCTTCTCTATCAGATTTACCTTCGGATTATCTTCAACATATTCCTTTTTCATCAAAGGAGAATATTGACGCACATTAGGATATTTCTGTAATTGTAAGAAGTCCCTATCCGCACTGATAATCATCACATCCTCATAATTACCAAACTCATGAGTATTCT
>JAYPBG010000557.1:0-1953 GCA_038124075.1 Gammaproteobacteria bacterium | reverse complement strand
CTAATTGGTTTTTGGTTGTTTAGTAAGTAGTGTCAACAAGTCTGACATAGGGGGATGCCTTCAAAAAAGCATTTTTTATGAGCTCGCCGCACATAAAAAAATCATCGATAGAACAGTAATTGAAACGTATATCAAAAACCTTAACGAAGGCGAGCACGCCTGGATTCCACTGCTTATAGATTATGGAAACATTGGTCATTACAAAGAAATCTATTTTTCGAAAACGTATGGAGCAACTCATCTCAATATAGTTGACCGCGCGGACAGGGGTTTGATTACATATAAGTTACACAGCGAGGACCACCTATCCAAGTTATTGGAAAAACTAGATCCTGCAAAGTTTAACAAAATAGAACTTATTGATTCATCACTTGAAGAATCAGGAGAGAGAATCAATAGAGGCATCATGTTTTGTGAAACGGGTTGGACAAGCGCATCATGCTGGATGGCAAACCGAAACGCAATGTTCGAAGTCCTTTTGGAAACAAAACTAAATGTTATCGAGACCCATTACATCAGAAGCCTTGTTAGACGGTCAAAATCATATGAGATAGAGCACTATGCCCGTATTCTTGCGAAAAAAATTTCAGAAATCAATGAACCTAAATCGGCTTCAGATCTATTTAAAACGGATGTTATAAGCTATCCGGTTCTCTTTTGGGAGGGCATGAAAAACACATTTCAGCCATCCAAATTTGACGAAAAGGACTTAGAGGAGGCCGTTAAGGAAAACAACCTCTCTCCGATGACGCAATCAATCATTAAAAATGACTTAAACAGCTTTAAATCTCAACTCAAATTAGCCAACATTAATGCTAAAGATCAATTTGGGCTAACAGCGCTTCAGTGGATAATTGCATATAATAAAACTGACATGGCAAGAGCAATGTTTGAGTCGCAAAAAAATGTAGATCTGGAGCCTTTTAAAGATATAGTTCTGATCGATCAGATTATGTCAAAAATACCTAAAAGACCTGATGAGACCAATGCTTCTGAACAGTCAAACGCTGAAGAGATTCTTAATCTTATGAGAGAGTATGGAAAACAGTATGCGACTGACAAGCAAGAAGAAATGGATATTCTTGTTAATCTCAGAGACTTCGATTACATGAAAAACGAAAAATTTGATCCTTTATCTATGAACTTTAATAGAGCAGATGCGTGCGGAATAACGAATTGGATTAAAGCATTACAGACATCCGATAAAGAAGTAATAGAAAACCTCTTAAATTACTTTAGATACTCCATAGACTGGAATCAAACCGACCCGTTCGGTCAAAACCTTATACATGTCTCCATGCATCATTCTGACGAGTGGGTTCAGGAAACGTTTCTTAATCTATTAAACTCTTCAGGGTTGAGCATTGAAGACAAAAAACGCGTGATAAACGCTAAAGACAACATAAACCAATCACCTTTGTACGTCGCACAAAAAACCGGTGTAAAACTTTTAATTGATGACCCGCTTTGCGATATCAATGCCCAACAGGGTGATACGAGAAAAACCTTGCTTTTCAGATCGGCTGCTAATAATAAGCCAGATATGATAAATCGATTAGCAGCCACCGGGCGTCTAGACCCAAACATTAAAGATGATTTTAGCAATACGGCACTAGACAGTGCCATACAGTACAGTTGCAAAGAGGCTTTCTCGGCTCTTATAAAAGCCGGGATTGATTTAGAACCCGGCATAGTTCAGAAGATCGTACCAGAACACAGCCTGCTTTCTAATGCAATACTTAATGAGCATAAGGACCCGTCTGAGAAATTATTTATTGTAAATGCATTCAAAGAGATGCTCTCTGTATCCATCAACCATCTTTCCTCTATTTTAGAACCTATCATAGAAATAGAATGGCCACTTGCCCGCCAACGGTATTGCCAAGAACTGCTTACCGTTATTTTACCTCATGAAGATTTGTCCAATTTTTCTGATAAGCAAGCACTATTAAA
>JAYPBG010000556.1:0-1954 GCA_038124075.1 Gammaproteobacteria bacterium | reverse complement strand
CTTACCTTTGTTCTGACCTTCAGTCGAAGTAGTTCCATCAACAAGGAACTCTTCCTTCATTGCTTTCTTCTTAGCAATCGCTGCATTGATTGCATCGCGACGATTGTAGATGTACTTATCAGTACCATCTTTCTTACCGTCATTGTTTACATCACCATCTCTATCGCTAGGTTTCTTAGCAACAGGATCCATTTTACCACCTTCTTTTTTCTTACCCTCGTAAGGATCACCGTGCTCGGTCATTTCAACCTTAAGACCCTTTGCTCTCAGAGCAGTGATCTTTTCACGATCTGCATATCTGACGTAAGAACGACCAGACTTCTCATCAATAACTCTTACCTTATACTTTTTCTCTGAAGTCTCATCTTCCTGAATTACTTCTTCTTTAACTTCAGCAAATACTTTGAACATTGCTTTTGCAACGGCACTGCTAGCACCATCACTCATAGTTGCATCATATGATTCTTTCTTTTCTCCACCGCCACCATCTTTGCCGAACAGTTTTGCTCTAACTGCTGCTTGTTCTGGAGCAGTAAGATTGCTGTTAGACATATACTGAGAGTATGCTGCTCTCAGATCGATACCTTCTCTTCTAGCACGATAACGGATATCGTATACTGCCTGACGGATTTTCTTCTCAGAACCTTCGCCTTCTACACTACCCGTTCCTTTTTCTGCAGCAGCAGGTGCCGCCTTTGCAGGGGCGTGCTTGCGTGCTGGAAGTTCCTCAAATATCTTTTTTGTCATCGGAAGATTTTACGATTTACGATTTCCTATCTTATATTTATTTATGAAAGCAATTCCGCTAGTTGTAGCGCCTGGAGTAAGACTTTCGACGTATTTACGATGTGCATCAGTGCCCACCAAACGCTGACTAGCAGGACCTCCAGAACGTGTGGTTCCGTTGACAACTGCCTCAGTTACATCTCTAATCCAGCACTTGAACATAATCTTGTCTTCAGTTACACAGATAAGATGATTAGCACCCCTACGAACAATACGACCAATCAATCCTGTATTGAGATTTTCTACCAATTCACCAATACGGAAGATTGCCTTACTTACATAATTCTCACGAAGAGTTTGTTGATCAAACTTGGGTGCCATCTCCCAGATACCCCACTCTTCTTTGATACCCATTGATTGTCTAACAGTATCAAAAAGTTGCTTTGCTTCTCTACGTGGGAAACCTTCAGGCATCGCAGAACGGAACGTTTTGAAATCATATTCAGATGCAGCAAGTCTCAATCTTGATGCTGACATTCCTTCAACTCCATCAGCATCTGGATCGCGATCACCAGCAGAAACGACCTCAACATTGTCGAACTGATACAAAGAACCATTGTAGTTATTCGCCAGTTTATCAAATTCTTTAACTCTGTCGGCTCCACCAACAATCCTAACGTTAGTATATCCATCATTGTGTGCTTTCTTCAGAACATCAAAGATAGTTCTAGTATTTTGATCGTTTTGGATTCTTGAACTATGTTGAGGGAACATCCCTCTCATGAATGCTACCTTAGTATCAGCATCCAAAGGATTCTTCTTAGGATCATTTGAACGTGAAGGAACAATCATATAGTCACTTTCATCCGCCTCAGCAGAAGCAGCAGCAGTATCCATCAATTGTTGATGACCAGCGTGTGGTGGATTGAATCTACCAAAAGCAATCGTCAGAGTTCCCCTAGTTTTAGGAACTGGTGGTGGACCTGCTGCTAAATCTGGAGATTGTACTTGTGACTTTACAGCAGCATCATAATCTGCCTGTGCTTGTGCTTCTTGCTCAGCAGCAATGGCATCCATTTCATCTGCCTGTGCTCTCAGATCATCAGACGTTGGTTCTGGTGCAGGTTCTTGTTGTTGAAGTGAAGGATCATTGAAGTTTGGATCAGAAATATTCTTTTCCAACTCAGTCTGATCTGGATAATCAGGAATGTGTTTTACAGGATAATCT
>JAYPBG010000555.1:461-1961 GCA_038124075.1 Gammaproteobacteria bacterium | reverse complement strand
ATTTAGAAGTTGTTAATGCAGGTAGGATTGACACATCAGAACTTGATACTAAACCAACATGGAATTTTATCGGTCTTGAAGATGGTCGTTTATTTAGTTGGGATAATCGTTTATTCCTTTGTGGAGTTCGTCGAGATTGTTATGACGATAAAGGCAAAGGAAGAATGGAGATGCAAGAAATTGAATTCATAGACGGTGTTTGGAAAGAAGTTGCTCGACATCCTATTCCTGCGCCTGGCGATGATGGAACATATTGTGAAAAGAATTGGATGCCTGTGGTTGATATGCCATGGCATTTTGTTAAATGGTCCAATCCTTGTGAGGTTGTTAAATTTGACCCAATCAATAAAAAGACAGAAACGGTTGTCTTAGATGAAGATTCTTATGTTGAAAAATCTCCAAGACTTTGGAGAGATCTTCGTGGAGGTACTCAGGTTTATCCTCTAAACGGTGGTCGTTTACTCATGAAGTTGATTTAACAAAAGATGTGTTTGGTCGTAAAGACGGACACTATAATCATAGAGTATTAATATGGGATAAAGATTGGAAACTTGAACATTTTACAAAAGACTTTCATTTCTTAGGTACTCAAATTTGCCACACAACAGGAAATGAATTTAATATTGAGTTTGCTACAGGTATGGTATTCTTGGAAGATTCAATTGTAATATCGTTTGGATATCAAGACAATGGTACATTCTTATTGAAGATGCCTATTGATGTATTTTGGGATTTTGTGAAAAGAGGATAATATGAAACTACAACAAATATTAGAAGCTCATATCATGGATCCTAAGAATCCATATTTGTGTTATGATTTAGCAAAAGCATATGATGCAGAAGAACAAGGAGCAATGGCAGTATCCTTATATTTAAAATCAGCTGACTTATCTGATGATAAAGAACTTCAGTATAAATGTATGATTGGTATTTCTCGATGTTATGATAGACAAAGAGATAGAGGATTTACTGTAAAAGGTGCATTACTTGACGCGGTTGCTTTAATTCCTGAAAGAGCCGAAGCGCATTACCTATTATGTAAATATTTTGAAGGTAGTAAAGAACAAGAAAAATGGAAAGAATGTTTAATGCATGCAAGATTAGGATTGCTTGCTAAAGACCAACAAGAAAATTGTGAATTAGGATTTCCTGGTGAAGTATATTTAGAATATTATGAGGCATTAGCAACATGGTATATTGGTGGTCAACAAAATGCAAAACAGATGTTCTTTGATTTGAAACACAAAAGAGTTCTTAAGCCGTCATTAGAAGAAAGAGTTGACCAAGCTTTAGCAAAAGTTTTTCATCCTGATATTGTTCCTTATAAAGGAGAGGACTTTGAAAGATTTAAATTCTTATTCCCAGGTTTGGAAAGAATATACATTAATCACTCAAAACATTTTCAAGATATGTTTGTCTTATCTGCTTTTAATGGAAAGAAGAATGGTACATATTTAGAAATTGGTTCCGGCGGTCCATTTGTCCATAACAATACTGCAC
>JAYPBG010000555.1:0-451 GCA_038124075.1 Gammaproteobacteria bacterium | reverse complement strand
ATACTGCACTGCTTGAAACTGAATATGATTGGAAAGGTATTTCTGTTGATAACGATCCTGGTCTCTGTTATCATTTTTCAGAGAAAAGAAGAAACACTGTAATCTGTGCTGATGCAACTGAAATTGATTATTATGATTTATTTGATAAGCACTGCATTACTTCTGATATTGATTACTTACAAATTGATTGTGATGATGTCTCAATTTCAGTATTAGAAAAAATGCCATTTGATAGATTCAAGTTTGGCGTCATTACTTTTGAACACGATGCATATCGTTTAGGTGCTGAAAAGAAAGCAGCAGCAAAAGCAATCCTAGAAAAACACGGATATAAATTAGCAGTTCCAAATCTTTCGTTTGCACCAGGTTACGCATATGAAGATTGGTATTACCATCCTGATGTAGTAGAATTACCTAAGGAGATGATCTCACATAAAGAAATGAATTATGT
>JAYPBG010000554.1:0-1972 GCA_038124075.1 Gammaproteobacteria bacterium | reverse complement strand
GGTTAGAGGGGTCTTTGCATCTTTTTTACCTCACAGAAGCGGAGAAGAGCCAAATGGACCGATTTTATTCGTTTAATAACAATAGGTTATGAAACTTTTGGCTGTTGGAGGAAGGAATCGTAGCCAACCCTCATTTACACAGAATTATTTACAGTCCCTGAACACCTGAAGCAGCATCAAAACGGGCGCTTGGAGACGTCTGCGAATTCTGCCAACTACTGTAAACAGATGATAGCTTAAACCAGTTTTCACGAAATTAGGCGGTTCAATACTGCTTAGCTGGCAAGCGCTGAGGTCATCCTGTAAATTCTTAGCTAATTTGGTTAACTCATCTTTAGATGGGTATGCCAAATACTTCCTTTGCTATGGTCTGCAAGTTTGCCACTGTGTTCTCGAACTCTTTGATCGTTTTCTTGTTGTCAGGAAAATCTTTCTTGTATATCTGTAACCCTCGACCAACTGCTCCCATAAATTGCTTAACTTCTTTGGCTTGTGCACTCCCACCGTTTATTGCAAGGCTAAGTTTTTCGATTACTCTTTTCAATTTCGTTTCTGCATCTTGTTCTTTCTTTACAATCAGTGCTGCTTTGGCATCGGCTAATATTTTTTTTCCAACGCTGACCATCGATGGTAACGTTGACTCAGTGCCTGGACTTTTCGTTACGAAACTCTCTATCTGCGATATTTTACCTTCAAGCTCCTTTATACCGTTGCTTAGCTCTTTGGTATTCGCATTGGGATTTTTCACTAAACGATCCAATGGTACTGCAATATCTTGAAAGCTTTTTTTAAGCTTTCGCACGACATCCGCTTGCATAGAAACATTTTTCTTTCGGCCTGAACTAAACAGATCTTTAATACTGCGGATACGTCGATGTTTATTCTGACCAACTCGCCCGCGCGGGGAGCTACTTTGAACAAGCTGCCTCAAATCTATAGTTGTTGAAACACGCTTCTTGACCATTTTTTTCCCGAACAGACTTCTTTTTTTAACATCAATCTCCACATCCAGCTGTATAGTGCCATTATCAAGACTAACGCTTACCCTAGTGGAATCGTTTTCTTTTTTTCCCGATAAAAGATCATAGAGTCGTGAGTGAAGTTCAACATCAATATCTATAACACTTACGGAATCAAATTTGAAATTATTAGGAGATGTCCCCAAGAGATCATATCGTGCGTTGGCAGAGATCTTTGAAGATAACAGGGTGCGCACTTCTCCAACGGTGCCCTCATATCTCTTTTGTATATCAGTATTGCGAGCCGATGAACTTGAACGATTACCAACGTTTTGCTTATGGCTATGGCCAAAGCTACCAACACCTTCTAAACCCCCCATAACCCTTACCTCATTAAAGCAAGTGAAATATAGCCAATTAATAGTATCTTTATCTTAATTTAATTTATCTTAATTTAATTTTGGCATCTTATAAATTTCTGTCAAAACTAAATACCAATAGGGGCGCATTCGCGACAAGGGCAAAAAAGTTCTATAATTAGCTTGTTATTGATCTGTTCAGCAAGAACCGATAGGATTTTAACATCTCTTTGAGAGAGTTCGCGATCTATATAGAGCTCGCCCTTATGTTCTGAAAGCTTTGGATATCTTATAACATGTGATAGATCATTGTTTTTCAGTTCATGACCCACTTTACCAGCAAGATGTCTAACCCATCTAGTGATACCGGCTTTTCGTACAGGGGTAAATGTGATTTTGCTGGTGCTGTTTGGGCAATGTTGCTTTGGTTTTGAGTTCTAGGGCTTGGTGTATCTTCTCTAGGTTTCAAACAACGTACAAATGCAGGTGGTGTATGATGAGTTCCTCTAGAGCCATAAGGGGTTGTCGTACCATGGGATAGTGAAGCAGCACGGTTGAAGAACATATGTTTTTCCTTAAATCATATATTATCTGAACTAATTTTTATTCAATTATGGTGTGTACCTACCTGATCTTTTGCGGACAGGATTGTAA
>JAYPBG010000553.1:0-1973 GCA_038124075.1 Gammaproteobacteria bacterium | reverse complement strand
ATATCAGTCTGCTGGATGCATTTAAAGCAGCCAATGATGTGCTTTTAGGGGCTGTCCAAGGGATAGCGGATCTTATTATCCGTCCAGGTATGATCAATGTGGATTTTGCGGATGTGCGTACGGTTATGTCTGAAATGGGGATGGCGATGATGGGAACGGGGGCTGCCATTGGAGAGGGTCGTGCGCGTGAAGCGGCTGAAGCCGCAATACGTAGCCCGCTGCTCGAAGATGTTAACCTGCAGGGTGCGCGCGGAATATTGGTTAATATTACAGCAAGTGCTTCGTTGACCTTGGGGGAGTTCTCTGAGGTTGGAGATACCATCGAAGAGTTTGCTTCTGATAATGCAACGGTTGTTGTGGGTAAAGTGATCGATTCTGATCTTGAGGATGAGTTGCGTGTTACGGTTGTGGCTACGGGCTTAGGAAAAGGGCTGGAAAATCGTGCGCAGGTGTCGAGCAGTGCGCCCGCCTCTGCCGGTGCTGATGGTCGAGTTGACTATAAAGAGATGGAGCGGCCGACGGTCATGCGTAAGCAGCAGCGTACAGCGCGAAAAGCAACGGCGACCACCGCAGCTGGCCAATCGGATGGTATGGAGTATTTGGATATCCCTGCTTTTCTGCGCAGGCAGTCAGATTAGAGGTGCGTTGAAGGGGTTGTGATGCTTTGAACGGGCGGAACACGTTTCAATAAAGGTAGGTTTGTTTGTTTTTTAATCAAATCTTTCGGGCTTTGGTGTTGTTGCTATTGAAACTGAAACCAATTTAGATCAGAATTGTCCCTGTTTTTTGCCCGTCTCTTTTCTGGTAAGAGTACTGGCGAAAAGGGATAACCTGGTCTACCTTCTTTATCTGGGCTTATCTGACCTGATTGCCTGATTTTAAAACGGGTGTCGGTAAAGAATAAAAGCTTAAGAACGTATTGGGAAAACAGTGGAAAAAAAATTGGGCTCGCTATGATTCGACAAAGAACGTTAAAGAACGCCATTAAAGCCACAGGCATCGGTCTGCACACAGGTCGTAAAGTTTATTTGGCCCTTCGGCCTGCGCCCGTGGATACTGGCATTGTTTTTTGCCGAACAGACCTCGATCCTATTGCTGAGATCCCTGCTCAAGCTGAGAATGTGACCGATACGACGCTGTCAACAACACTGGAATATAATGGCCATACCGTATCAACGGTCGAACACCTTTTGTCGGCGTTGGCTGGCTTGGGTGTTGATAACTGCTACATCGATGTCAGCGCACCCGAGGTGCCGATTATGGATGGCAGTGCAGGTCCCTTCGTTTTTCTGATTCAAAGCGCAGGTATTTACGAGCAGGCAGTTCCTAAGCGCTTTATTAAAATCAAGAGGCCTATTGAGGTAAGAGAAGGCGATAAGACGGCGCGTTTTCAGCCCTATAATGGTTTTAAAGTAAGCTTCAGTATTGATTTTGATCATCCAGTCTTTAAGTCTAGAAGCCAATATGCATCGGTTGACTTTTCCAGCACCTCTTTTGTTCGGGAGGTGAGTCGTGCAAGAACCTTCGGTTTTACGAAAGACATCGAAGCGTTACGTGCGAATAATCTGGCACTGGGTGGCAGCGTTGACAATGCGATTGTGGTGGATGACTACCGTGTGCTTAACAGTGAAGGTCTACGTTATGAAGATGAATTTGTTAAGCACAAAATACTGGATGCGATAGGTGACCTCTACTTGTTGGGCACCAGCTTAATAGGTGAGTTTGTCGGCCATAAATCGGGTCACGGTTTGAATAACCTGCTATTGCGTGCGCTGATTGCGGAGGAGTCGGCATGGGATGTGGTCACATTCTCAGATGAGCGACGCTCGCCCATATCTTATATGAAGCCCGTATTGGTGGCAGAGTAACGCTCTTCCCCCCCTTTTTTTTCACCCTGCTTCTACATGGCTTAACAGGCTGTTCGCCCTTTTGGGGCCTCATTAAGCTTTCATGATGTCTCTTCTTTACTTATA
>JAYPBG010000552.1:1661-1979 GCA_038124075.1 Gammaproteobacteria bacterium | reverse complement strand
GAAAAACCACGTTGATTCATGGTGATTTCCGACTCGATCATATGATTTTCTATCAAGATGTACCGAAGGTGAGGGCCCTATTGGATTGGGAGCTCTCCACATTGGGCCACCCCTCTGCTGATATTGCCTATTTCTGTATGTGCTTACGACTCCCTGCGGATGGCATTATTCCGGGGCTTCAAGGTTTGGATCGTCAAGCGCTCGGGCTGCCAAGTGAAGAGGCGATATTGGCGCTTTACGCTCAGAAGAGCGGGGGTGATCCCTGTGACGCCTGGGCGTTTAAATTTGCCTTCTGCTATTTTCGCCTGGCTGCTATTG
>JAYPBG010000552.1:0-1651 GCA_038124075.1 Gammaproteobacteria bacterium | reverse complement strand
TGGTACAGCCGTTGGCTGAGGCCGCGCTGGGCGTGATTAACGAGTACTCTTCTGCACGTAAACAATAAACATGTAAATAATACACGCGTAAAGAATTAGAAAGAGAGATGAAAAAGGCTTGGAGGCATGTGTCATGAGTAGGGTGTATATATTGGGCGGAGCTCAGACAGATTTTGCACGCAATATGACCCGTGAGGGTTTGGCTCTGTTTGACCTGTTTCAGGAGGTGCTGCTAACAGGGATGGAGCAGGTTGAGATCTCAGCACGTGAGCTTGAAGTAGGGCATGTGGGTAATTTTGTTGGGGATCTCTACAATGGACAGGCCCACTTGGGCGGTTTTTTCAGTCATGCCGACTCTGGTTTTGTCGGTATGCCCGCGTCTCGTCATGAGGCAGCCTGTGCGTCTGGTTCAATGGCGCTGTTGGCAGCGATGGCTGATATTGAATCAGGGCGATACCGTACGGCAGCGGTGTTGGGCATCGAGCTGATGCGATCGGTCACAGGTGATGCATTGGTTGAACATTTGCGCCCTGCCGCTTGGGCAGATAAAGAGGCTGTTGATACACCGTTGGTGTGGCCTGCGCTCTTCGATCGGATTCGACAGCAGTATGCTGATCAGTATGATCTGCCTGATGAAGCGCTTGTGGCGATCGCAAAGAAGAACTTCTCCAATGCCCAGCGTAACCCCTATGCACAGACGCGGGCGTGGCAGATGACAGAAGAGCACTTTGGTGATGATGAGCAGCTCAACCCAAGGGTCTATGGTGGGATTCGTCGACATGATTGTGGACAGATTACGGATGGGGCAGTGGTGCTTTTTTTGGCCAATGCAGCCACAGCCGCAGAATATGCCAAGAAACATAATAGATCGTTGGCATCACTGCCTTATATTAAAGGCTGGGGCCACCGAACCAGCTATTTGGCACTGGAGCCAAAATTAAGCCGTGCAGATGAGGAGAGGCGCAGCGGCAGTGTGCTTTTTCCTCACCTTCAGCAGACCTTTCAAGATGCCTTGAGGCGTGCTGATATGCTGAATATCCATGCCGTCGATGGGCTGGAGGTGCATGACTGCTTTAATATGACCGAATACCTTGCTGTGGATCACTGTGGCCTGACACCGCCAGGTCGATCGTGGCAGGCGATACTCTCTGGTAAGACCCAGATGGATGGTTGTTTGCCCATTAATGCCAGTGGTGGGCTGATGGGGTTGGGGCATCCGGTGGGAGCAACCGGTGTGCGTATGGTCTTGGATGCCTACAGGCAAACGACAGGTACCGCCAATGACTGCCAGATTGAGGGGGCGAAAAATATCCAAACACTGAATGTCGGTGGCAGCCTGACAACGGCGGTCAGTTTTGTGGTAGGTGTGGATGGATAGAGTTTGATCGATAAATTTTTATGGTTTTCAGTCATAGAATAAGATGAAATTTTATCTTGACATCAAGGTAGACGCTCAATAGAATCCTCCCTCGACCTTGAGTGAGCATGATCATCATCTACACTGATTAGAGACTGAAGGTTGTTAAGAAGTTTAGACTAAAAAATAGTCATACTGACCGACTGCATGAAGATCGCATTAAATGGCGTTACTGTTTTCGGGGCTATAGCTCAGCTGGGAGAGCGCAACACTGGCAGTGTTGAGGTCAGCGGT
>JAYPBG010000551.1:0-1983 GCA_038124075.1 Gammaproteobacteria bacterium | reverse complement strand
AAAGAAGGAAGAGGACACCCAGAAATCAAAAGCTCATCAAAATACCCAACCCCCCCCAATACATAGTAAGTTAAAGATATTAGGCTGACGCAAAATGCTTAGTTAAAAGTGTAGTGGTAGAGTGTTGATTTTATAGAGTGGTTATTGAGCAATTGAGTATTGAGCAATTGAGCGTTTACTCTGCTGTCTGAGAAAATGTAGAGGAGAGAGGTTGGTCTGTATTGTAGTGTAGTTGTAGTGTAGGGCGTTGCTCATGCATGCCATCTATGAAAATGCCTGCAAGCCTCCCTTCACCCACTTCTTATCAGCAGCTTGCTTATGATGCTCCATAGACGCTTTGTTGCCTGAAACAACCGAAAACATACTACCGTATTTTTTAATGGACGTAGCCCATCGATCTGATCGAATGCCTAAGCGCTCCAGCAGCGGTGGTGTTTCTTCATCGATGAATCCCTTCTTATCACTTCTAATCACCCGCCCAGTCTCCTCAACTAACTGAAGATAGTCCTCAAATGAAAAGGGAATAGAAGGTTCTAGGTTTGAGTGGGCTTCACCTTCAAAGTTTAATAGAGGTGCTTTGGGTAGTTCGGCATTAGGGAAAGGCGTGGAGGTTTTATTTTTGTTTCTTTGGGTCAGTGCGGCGCTCTGTTTGTTTAAGCGTCTTTTGATTTTATTTTTGACTTGTTCGGTTTTCTTAGACCGGTTGTCCAGTGACTCAAGATGTTTAAATAGTCTACTCTGTAGGGACGTGAAATCAGACGATTCGCTGTTTTTCGCAATATTGGCGCGAATAGGGTTAAGATCGACATAGGTCATACAGGCGAGAAGAGCGGTTTCGTCCAGTAATGCTTGGCTTTTAAAGCGACCCTCCCAAAAACGGCCTGAGCAGTCGTCCTCTTTGTTGGCTTGTCGGGCGATGGTTTCATTCATACAGCGCATGAACCAGCTGATGTCGGTGAGGCGCTTGCGCCAAACAGGGAGTAGGGTGTCAAGCACGGTTTTTTCTTCAATGCCTAGCGATGTGCCGTTAATCCACTCTGTAATAAAGGGAGGGCCTTTAAAAATAGAGGTCCATCGTTGAGCAACCTCTTTTTCGGTCCAATTTTTAGCTTTTTGATCGTTGATGTGGAGTACAACGTGATAATGGTTAGACATGACCGCGTAAGCACAGACATCGATCGCGAAAACAGAGGCGAGCTGTTGGAGTCGTTCGACAGTCCACTGTTTTCTATGATCGTAGTTCTTACCTGTCAGAGGATCATTGCCGCAGAGATAAGCTCTTCGGACACAGCGTACGATGCAGTGATAGAAGGGCGTTGATTCAACGGCGACAAGTTCTTTGCGGGCTCGGGTCATAGGGTTGCTCTGTGGGTTAGGATGAAGAGAGGATGATAACGGGATTGCTGAGGGGAGTCAATAGAATTATGGGTGTCCTAATTTCACTATAGAATTATGGGTGTCCTAATTTCACTAATTTCAATATCCTAATTTCAATATGCAACTCGTTATGATAAGGTTGTTGGGTTTTTAGCTTACTGGATATTTGGTGGAGCAGGTGTGACGGGGTGGGTGATTATTTTTGGTGAGCTCATTAAGTACTTGTCAAGGGGCTATATTGATAGTACAACGCCTAACTAATTTTGTTTAGCGTGCCCAAAATACGCTATATCTCAAACATATTGTATATAAGGTATTACTATATGAATTTTGCTTTCACATTAAATATAATTGATTCTCTTCCGTCTTTTGAGAAGTTTACATCTGCTCTTGAAGCTAAAAAAAAAGAAGTAAATACATTGCACTTACTTGCGATAGGCGTATCAACTGACAAGCTTTGCACCTTCGTTCCTCATAAGTTTCTAGAACACACCTGGAAGTCCTTGGTAAATCCACGCGAAACTACAGTGTATTGGTTGATTTGCGATCTTATTTATAAAGGAAATCTAGAAGAAGGTGTTTTGAAGAATATTTCTGAAGTCTATT
>JAYPBG010000550.1:1478-1991 GCA_038124075.1 Gammaproteobacteria bacterium | reverse complement strand
TAATAATCCTTCTCTTATTGTAGATACTTTTATATATCAGTTTTACGGCAAAGGATCTAGAGATGGAATGTATGTATCACATTCATACAGGCAGGGTTTGTTTACGATTTCATCCCAGTCTGTTGGCATACACATTAACCACAACATACAGTCAATCACTCCCCTGTAGTTTGCAGGGAAGTACTTTTTCTTCTCATTGCACTGAAGCATTGCATCAATTACCTGTCTGTAATTAGCGGCTTCCATAGCTCTATATCGATGTATTTATATTGTATCTACTTAGGTTGTTTACTCCATTGCTTGCCTTTAGCTGTATCAGCTCGCTTCTTAGCAGTCGTACGTGCATATTCCTTATCGCTCATTGCATCACGTTTCTTCTTAGGAAGATATCGTTCACCAGTGGCATTAGGCCCTTCAGTCGAGTTCTTACCTGACTTTGTGCCCCAATCCTCATCTGTCCATTTTTTCATCTTGTTATTTTTGGCAGACGGTTTCTTGCCTTCATATTTTCCG
>JAYPBG010000550.1:348-1468 GCA_038124075.1 Gammaproteobacteria bacterium | reverse complement strand
TTGTAGTACTTTGTTGCTAGCTGCATAGCACGGGCGCTGTGCTTACCGCCAAGCTTTGCCTTTGCTCTGGCTTTAGCTTGCGCCCATTTCTTAGGATCTTTCTTAGTAGCTACACCGTCAGCCATCAACCTAGTGCCTCCAGATCACGCTTAGCTGGTCCTTTGATTACACGTCCTTCCAAATCAAACTCAGCCCCGTGACAAGGGCAGACGTACTTGCCGTCTTTCTCATCAACAATGCAGCCTTGGTGTGTGCACGCAAGACTGATCAGTGTTCCTTCAGGAGTAATTGCAGTTTCGGCCATTACTAACAGTTCCAACGACGACGTGCTGCTTTACCGCGTTCTCCAGTCCACCCACGAGAGCGAGCACAGAACGACTTACGCCGTGCTGCATCTTTCTCATTCTTAGGGTGTGGTGCAGGAGCTTTCAGGTTAGATCCCGTCCTCCTGTTGATTGACTGGCGACCTTTCTCGGTTAGGCCTGCGCCTTGTTCTGTTGAAAGCTTATGACCGTCTTTGACAGTCATCCCATCCATAGCCCCTTTTTTCTTACTCTTTGTATAAGCTTGAGCTTTAGATTTTGCTTTACACTTATTGTCGCAAGCCATATCTACATTTAAGCATCACTTGTTTATTTTAACTTATCTAAAGGATCATCTTTGCCTTCAACGATAGCGACAGCTCGCTTATAAAACATATTGTCTGTTGTGCCTTTCTCCTCCATAACTTCTTTGATCCGTTGCCAATTGGCTAGTTCTTCTTTACTCATTGCTAGTTGCCAGAAACTCCATCTCAGCGTGCATTTGATCTGAAAGATTACACACCTGAGCACACGCACCGAGGATTAAACCTCGCTGATTGGGTGTTAACTCAGCAACTTCAGCATCTTCTGAAAGAATCCGAGCAATGTCACCTAAACACATAATAATCGCTGGAAGTCCCCAACGTTCTGTCAAGCTATGCATTGTCGATAACAATACATTTTCTCCAGATTCAATGGCGTCCCAAAACGCTTCTCTATCTTCATTAGTCATATTAGTACCACTAGTGTAATACCAGTCTACATTTTTTGACCATCAACAATGTCTTGAAGATCGCGTTCAATTACCTCTTTAAGGA
>JAYPBG010000550.1:0-274 GCA_038124075.1 Gammaproteobacteria bacterium | reverse complement strand
TTGCACTTGCTAGCAGCTGTTCTCTTAGTTCTTTAATGTTTGTACAATTTTCAATCTCATCCGTGATGACACGCATCTTTAGCTGAGCTTCCATGCTTAGTTCAAAAGCTTCAGGAGATAACATATAAATCTTGCGACTTGACAATAGTCTAACGACTGTTAGATATAAGCAGGTGTTTTTTTGTAGTAATCAGAGGTTTTAGCCATAGTCTATGTGTGTCGCACACCCCACACTCGATGCTTGTTGTTAAACAAGGGATTGGTAGTTCTATCT
>JAYPBG010000549.1:1787-1996 GCA_038124075.1 Gammaproteobacteria bacterium | reverse complement strand
CAATATCACCTGATGGAAAATACCTACTTATCACTAACACTATTAAGGATAATGTTTGCGATATTATGAAAGACAAATCCCAGCCAGTTGAAGATGGAATGTATGACAGAGGCTTGATTTTATTAGATCTTGAAACAATGGAATCTAAAACTATTTCTAAAGGAAGCCAAGATGATCAAGTAAGTGGTGCTGGTTGGTTAAGTAATGAT
>JAYPBG010000549.1:1001-1777 GCA_038124075.1 Gammaproteobacteria bacterium | reverse complement strand
CCCTCATACAAAATGGGACAAGGCGCTCGTTCAATTGTAACCTTTGCTATAAATATTGATGGTTCACAGAAAAAAATTATTCATCAAGGCACAAGTGGACAATATATCTACAATACCGCATTAGATGATCCAAAACATGTATATGTTTATAACAACGAAAGACGTCCAACTATCTTTGATTTTTATAGATTAAATATTTATACAGGTGTTAAAAAAAGAATAGCTATGGGTCCTGATATTGGCGATATGAAAGGTAAGGCTTTTTTAGGTTCTATTAATTATCCTGATGGAACACCTCTTGGAGTTCTTATTGATGAAGGCATCACAAGAACTATGTACAAATATAACCAACCCAATAAGGAATGGGAAACTCATTTTCAATTTAATTGCCAAGAGCCAGGGTTTGCGCCTGTTGGATTTTATGAAGATAAGTTAGTTGTGGCAGGTTCAAAATTTGCACCAAATGGTGACTTAATTGAAGAAAATGATACTAATGCACTTTATTTCTATGATGTTGAAACGAAAACATTCTCAGAAAAGTTATATCAAGATCCAGATTATGATGTTGCTGGCTTAACTGGAAGCTGTCGCCCATCTTCAGGTAGTGGTATTGGAAATAGATTTGGTTCTATAGTTGGAGTCTCATACGAAACTCTAAGACCTGAAAATGTATTTTTTGACCAAAAAGCTGAACAAGTATTTACTTCAGTGCAAGCAGTATTTCCAGATGACTATGTGGACATCTTAACTGCAAGTGGTGACTGGAATGTAATGGT
>JAYPBG010000549.1:0-991 GCA_038124075.1 Gammaproteobacteria bacterium | reverse complement strand
ATCCAGGAGATTATTATTTAGTTGATTTTACTAGAGGCTCTGTTTCCTTGTTGTATCAAAGAAATCCATGGTTAGATAGAAATAAATTAGTTAAAGCTATGCCGGTTAAATACACTGCCCGTGATGGTTTAGAGATCCCTGCTCTTTTAACCTTAACAAATAAAAAAACTGAACATAAATACTTAATAGTTATGCCTCATGGCGGGCCAAATACAAAACAATATATTTACTTTGATGGTTGGGCTCAATTCTTAGTAAATAAAGGTTATAACGTTCTCCAGCCAGATTTTAGAGGCTCAACTGGATTAGGAACTAGTCACTATAAAGCTGGAAACCTTGAATGGGGTAAGAAAATGCAGGATGACATTACTGATGGTGTTCTATGGGCTATTGATAATGGTTTTGCAGATGCTGATAGGGTTTGTATTGCTGGAGCAAGTTATGGTGGTTATGCAACTATGGCTGGATTAGTATTTACACCAGATTTATACAGATGCGGCATCAATGCAATTGGAGTAACTGATCAAGAACAGTTATTGAAAAATTTTGCGAATAAAGCTAGTAGGTTTCAATCTTGGGATGAGGAACCGCTTCTTGAATGGGGCGACTTATCAACTCCAGAAGGAAAGGAATATGCAAAAGAAATTTCTCCAATTCTTCATATTGAAAATATTAAAGCTCCAGTTTTAATTCTGCATGGATCTAATGATAGAGTGGTGCCAGTTTTTCATGCTGAAGATCTTGAATCAAGACTTAAAAGACTTGGTAAAACTTATGATGCTATGTACCAAGCATACGAAGGTCACTGTGTAACAGGTTGTGGAGAACAAGCAGCTTTAGAATATTTAGACAAACAAGAAGAGTTTTTAATTAAGTATTTAGAAAATTAAAAAGCTGGAATATCTGTTAAATTTTTACCTAAAATGAGGGTATGAATATCATAAGTACCCTCATAAGTATTCACAGCTTCTAAATTCATACAGTGCCTAAT
>JAYPBG010000548.1:0-2003 GCA_038124075.1 Gammaproteobacteria bacterium | reverse complement strand
AACAATAGAACAAATAACAACCTAATAGGCTGCTATTTCGCGCCAGCGACTAAGTTTACCGTAGATCCATACATAGCCAAAGAGACCGTAGACCACACCAGAAAGCCCACCAAAAGGGGCATTGCTGACAACATATTGAGCCGTATTGGAGATGACAGCGATCAGAAACAGCAACCCCAGCAACCTGCCAGAGCCTCGTACTCGCTCAATGAGCGAGGCGAGTATCCACCAAAAAATCAAGTTGAACGCGATGTGCAGATGAGAGAAGTGAATGAGTGCGGGCGTGAAGTAACGCCAAAGTTGTAAAAAAGTCTCCGGGTTTCGCGGATGGGGGTACTGAAAAATATAGACAATGATATGCGTGCCGAGCAACAGAGTAACCAGGTAGATGATAAGGCAGAGTGCGGTTACTGAGAAGGTAACCGGCCTATGCTTGATGAGCTGGGTCAACCCTGCTGCTCTCCCCTCTTCACCTGTCTAGGATTGTACCCTAAGTGAGGGACTTCATTGCGACGCTTGGCCAGCTCAATCTGTTTTTGGCGCTCGGTAAAACGAGCACGCTGCTCATCGGTCAGGGTATCATGGCAGTGTGGGCAGCAGACGCCCTCTTGGTAGTGGGGGGATTGCTTATCGTCTGCATCGATTGGGTGTCGACAGCCATGACACAGATCGTATCGCCCCTCTTTTAAGCCATGCGTAACGGCAACTCGGTTATCAAAGACAAAGCACTCGCCCTGCCATAAACTCTGCTCTTCCGGCACCTCTTCAAGGTATTTTAAAATGCCCCCTTTGAGGTGATACACGGTCTCAAAACCCTGCTGTAGCATAAGCGAAGAGGCTTTCTCACAACGAATGCCTCCGGTGCAGAACATGGCCACCTTTTTATGTTTACTCGGATCGCATGCTTTTTCAACAAACGCCGGAAACTGACGGAAAGAGCGCGTATCTGGATTAATCGCACCCTTGAAGCTTCCTATGGCATACTCATAGTCGTTACGTGTATCGATCACAATAACGTCCGGGTCTTCGATCACCTGGTTCCAATCGCAGGGATCTACGTAGGTGCCCACGCAAAAAGCGGGGCTGGCTTCTGGAACGCCTAAGGTGACAATCTCTTTTTTTAGTTTGATTTTTGTTCGATAAAAAGGGTTGGTCGATGCAAAAGACTCTTTATGCTCGATATCGCAAAAGCGCCCCTCCAAGGCAGGCGTTTTACGCAGATAATTCAAAAGTGCATCAATCGCTGCACGGCTTCCCGCCACCGTACCGTTGATGCCTTCAGCGGCGAGCAGCAGAGTACCCTTGATGCCCTGATCAACGCAGAAAGTGTAAAGCGGTGATTTGAATGCTTTGAAGTCGGGGAAGTCGACAAATTTATAGAGCGCGGCCACCACTGTGGTCTCAGCGTCCGGCCTGCTGTTTATGTTAAGGTTTATGTTAGGGTTCATATCACTGTCGACTTCTTGATTCTGGGCTTGAGCTGCTAAGCCTGCTCGATTAACGCTGCTGGGCATCGTGCTTTGAACCTCCTCTGCACTCGGGCGATAGAGGCGCCGCCCCTTCTCTTTTCTGCCACTCACTCTCTGTATAGGTGTGCAGAGCAAGCGCATGAACCGGCCCCGCGAGCTCCTCCGCCAGTATTGCGTATACCTTCTGATGACGCGCCACGAGGCGCCGATGATCAAAGGCATCACTCACAATCACTGCCTTAAAATGTGTCTCAGAATCGGGTGGTACACTGTGTTTATGGCTCTCATTTTCAATCTCAAGCAGCGTGGGCGTGAGCGCTGCTTGCAGTTTCTGGATTATCTGTTGTTCAACCGGATTCATACGCGAGCCTTAATCTCTCAGGTCAGTTGGATTACTCAGCCGTTTACCCAGCGGGTTGCAATGAGTAAGTCGCAGCATAACCTATTAACCAGCCTTGTTCAAGAATAGGGCCCTCAAGAACAGGGCTGTCCCACCTAATTCGCTATTGACATAGCCTAAACGATATGTATCTA
>JAYPBG010000547.1:1710-2004 GCA_038124075.1 Gammaproteobacteria bacterium | reverse complement strand
CACCCATGACGTCGGCACAGGTCACGCCCGTAGAGGCGAAGGTCGCCAAACACGAGGTTCGCCATGGTCAGCTACTAGGCTCGATAGAGCACTAGTGAATAGGGGCGCTAACGCTGCCCCTCCCATATCACCTCCAAAAACGCCTCCCCATACTGCTCCAACTTACGTTCACCGACACCCGGAATCTGCGCCATCTCTACTGAGTTTTGAGGCTGTTTTTCTGCCATGGCCAACAGCGTTGCATCATGAAAAATAATATAGGGCGGCATACCTATCTCCTTAGCGATCTCCAAT
>JAYPBG010000547.1:0-1700 GCA_038124075.1 Gammaproteobacteria bacterium | reverse complement strand
AGCGTCGCATAGGTGGCACGCGACGGAACCTTCACCGACGCTTTACGACCTCTGCGCGCAGCCACTTTAGGCCGCTTACGAAACTCTACCTGCCGCTCACCCTTCAACACCGGGCGAGCCTCTTTTGTGAGCCGTAAAGCACCGTAACGATCCATATCCACTGTTAAGCACCCGAGTGCGATCAGCTGCTGAAAAACACTCTTCCAGGTTGAAGCGTCATGCTCCTGCCCTATACCAAAGGTAGAAAGACGGTGATGCCCAAACTGATTCATTTTCTCGCTTTTTTTACCCAATAGCACATCAACATTGTGATGCACACCAAAGCGCTGCTCCGTTCTATAAACCGTTGACAGCGCTTTTCGGGCCGCTTCTGTCCCATCCCAGGTTTCTGGCGGCTCAATACAGGTATCGCAATTACCACACGGCTGCGCCAGTGACTGGCAAAAATAGGCTAATAAAACCTGACGCCGACAGTGGCTCACTTCACAAAAGCCGACCATAGCACGCAATTTCTGCTGCTCTATCCGCTTCTGCTCCGTCTCATCCCCCAGTGAATCCATTAACGATCTCAACATCGAAACATCCTGAAGACCGTAGACCATCCACGCATCCGCTGGCGCCCCATCACGCCCTGCACGCCCAGTCTCTTGATAGTAAGCTTCAAGATTTTTAGGCAGATTTAAGTGCGCCACAAAACGGACATTGGGCTTATCGATCCCCATACCAAATGCTATGGTCGCTACCATAATGACGCCCTCTTCAGAGATAAAGCGCTGCTGATTATGGGCGCGAACATGTTGAGGCAGCCCTGCATGGTAAGGCATGGCATCATAACCCCTGTCACTCAACCACTGAGCCATGGTCTCAACACGTTTGCGAGAAAGGCAATAAACGATGCCTGACTCACCATTGTGACGAGTATCGATAAACTCTGCGAGCCGCTCTCGATCACGCCCGTTGCTCTCCTGGACCCAGTAACGAATATTGGGGCGATCGAAGCTGCCAATAAAAACCGGCGAACCATCCAAACCCAAACGTTCGATAATATCGCGGCGGGTCAGCTCATCCGCCGTGGCCGTTAAGGCAATACGCGGCACATTGGGAAAGCGCGCGACCAGCTGACTCAGCTGACGGTACTCCATTCGAAAATCATGGCCCCATTGAGAGATGCAGTGCGCCTCATCAATCGCAAACAGTGCGATCTCGATAGACTCCATCAGCCCCATAATACGCTCACTTAACAAGCGCTCAGGGGCAATATAGAGAAGATCATACCAACCCTGCCTGACACCCTGCTCTATTTGATAGTTCTCTTCAGGGCTGTTCATAGAGTTCAAGCAGACCGCTTTAACACCCACTTGATTTAAAGCGGCCACCTGATCCTGCATAAGGGCAATCAGAGGCGAAACAACAATCCCAACACCGCCCCTCACCAGCGCGGGTATCTGATAACAGAGTGACTTCCCACCCCCAGTAGGCATCAAGACCAGTGCATTGCGCCCTTCAACCAGTGTATTGATCACCTCTTGTTGCGGCGATCTGAATGATTCGTAACCAAAAACATGGCGCAATATCGTGAGTGGCTCTGACGAACACTGCGTTCACACCGCTGTTTTTTTCTCCAATGTTCGCTCCACCCTTTGCTACATCGTTCACTCTTTCTATACCTGCTCTATACCTGAAGAGAAGTATATAGAAAC
>JAYPBG010000546.1:0-2009 GCA_038124075.1 Gammaproteobacteria bacterium | reverse complement strand
AACACAAGAAGGCGGCGTGAATTTGAGCAATCTATTTCGCGCCAGCGACTATATATGGTCGAACGGTCGACCCCTAACTCTTTGGCTATCTGTGCTTTACCAAATTTTGCTTTCAACAATGCATACATGTGATATCTTTGTTCACAGGTTAAGTGCCCGTACTGTCTCATAAGTCAATTCTCCTGCCAGGGAAAAGACTTTACCTTACAGGCATTTAGCCTTCTACGCTAGCTGTATGAATTGTTGCACTTACGAGTTGAATCCAAGTTTTTTTTTATTTTTATTATTATCTTATTATTTTATTTTCTTTACTCCTAAACTGCGGGCCATACAGATACAGGTAGTGTGTATGGCCCACTTTCATCTGATTACACCAATTGACTTGACTCAGCTATAATCCGATAGTTCTTCACCTTAGCGACTACACCTTGCTCCCACCCCCCTTCAACAATCTCATCCGCAAGCCCTTGCAACGTAGCGGCTACTTGACCCGCAAAATGCTCCGCCCTACCAGATGCGTCCGTGAACGTATCAAATATCGCAAACGTTTTAGCATCAAGCTGCAAACCAGTCCAATAGACCGTTTTTGGCTCAGTCAATTTAACCAGATCCGCTGCTTTCGTTAGCAAATCCCTCAGTGCACCCTCTTTCCCAGGCTTGGCAACGATCTCAATATAGGTTGCCTCAGTCGCCTTTAAATTTGGGTTTGGAACCTTTGATGAGAGCACCTCATAGTTGGCCACGTTAGCTAATACACCCTGCTCCCATCCACCTTCAACCAGTTTCCCAGCGCTCTCATAAAGCGCATTGGCCACCTTGCCATCAAAATGTTCTGCACGCCCAACCCTATCTGGAAAAACATCAAAAATACCATATTGGTTATCATCACCCTCCAGCGCATACCACAACGTCGTATTGGGCTCTGTAGCCTTAACAATACCGGCGCCGTTAGAGAGAAACTCACTCAGCTCAGAGCCGCTCAACTTAGCCTGTAGAGTGATATACGTTGCTGTATTTAAACTGGTTGAAGAATCAGATGAAATTTTCATAGTCTCATTTTCCTATTTAAGTTTATTTAGATGCCCTTGTTACATTCGATGAAGATATAATACCTACCTACTGATAGATAGGCAAGCATTATTTGCTCTTTTTTTGAACTTTTTAGTAAGGAGAAATAGATGCTATGTATACAGAGTCACCAAGGGTTGAGCCGAATATATGACTAACTTGCTGTTATAATGAATATTATGACGCCATATGTCAGATAAATATACGTGACGTTTTATATTGATACCCATCGCAACTTTTTAGCTCCCTCTAGTTTTGCTTGCAATATAATCAAATGTGAGATTAACTATCTACCAGTAGATTGATCATTAAAAAGTGAGATAGAGATGGGTATACCTACCAATACCAAAGAGAAGATAGTGATATGCGCTGAACGCCTGATCCAATTGAACGGCTACAACGCATTCAGCTATAAGCACATAGCCGAAGAGATTGGCATTAAAACCTCCAGTATTCACTACCACTTCGAGTCAAAAGAGGTACTGGTCCAAGAGGTGGTCGAATATTACTCATCCAAACTATTCACTTTGGTGGAACAGCTGGATACCAACAGCGCGTTAGAGAGCGAAGATAAGCTACTGCAAGTTCTAAACTCAATTTTTTCCCTGACTTTCCATGACGATGGGAAGATGTGTTTGGTCGGCATGCTCTCTTCGGATATCCGAACCTTACCGGATTCCATCAAAGATCGAGTCAGAGTTTTTTTTGATCAATTAAGCGCCTGGATAGAGACACAACTGCTGCATAGCGATAAGATAGATGACAAGGAGGCAGCCTTTCAGGCGCAGCTCATATTGACACAACTCGAAGGCGGTCTACTGTTTGCGCGCCTTTATAGCGACAGCCTTTACGTTAAGAATCTAACTCAATATATAAAATCCCTATTTAATTAGTCGCTGGCGCGAAATAGCAGCCTATTAGGTTGTTATTTGTTCTATTGT
>JAYPBG010000545.1:1724-2012 GCA_038124075.1 Gammaproteobacteria bacterium | reverse complement strand
CTTAACCTGATCTTTTTTGCTCAAGTAGTGACAATTTTTGTAAAGATTTTTATCCACCTCTCCAGAACCTGGGGTTTTAAGATCCATAACAATGCCTACCCGATCATCAACCTCTGCAACATCAAATGCGCCGCTCGTTTCAAGTGACACGTGATAACCTTGATCAGAAAGCACGGTAAGCAGCTGCTTCGCGCCTGGTTGAGCCAACGGCTCACCGCCTGTCACTGTTACATAACGGGTTTTCCATTGCTGAACCTCTTCCAAAATCGCATCAATACTCTTCAGCAC
>JAYPBG010000545.1:452-1714 GCA_038124075.1 Gammaproteobacteria bacterium | reverse complement strand
GTTCAAGTTCGTAAATCACACCACCACTGAACGCATAGGCCGTATCACAATAGCCACATCGAAGGGGACACCCTGTTAAACGAATAAAAACCGTTGGTAACCCAACCGTCGCAGCCTCACCTTGCAGTGAATAAAATATTTCTGTAATGCGCAGTTCGCTCATAATCCCCTCTGACTGTACAGTTTTCCTCATCCCGATCAACACGCTCTTCGATCTCGTTGCTCAACCTCTTCAGGCACTTCAGCCCGACATAAAGTGCGCCTCAATACCATATCAATACCCTGTTATCAGGGTGCTTGATCGCTCACATTTGAAATGTGCTCTAAATAGCGCCTTGCTAAATCAGACACTCGGCTGCTTGGGTCGAGATTAACAGCCTTATTCAATAACAGAATGGCTTTCTCACGATCACCCTTTAAATGATATAGTTTTCCCATTTTATAGAGCGTAGCCCCCTCTTTTGGGTGGTTTGGGTACTCTTCAAGCACAGTTTCAAAATGTTCCTGAGCCAAATCAAATGGCTGTTCAGGCAAGGCCATATAAACTTCTCCCAACCAATAATGGGCATAAGCAGCAAAAGCGCCATCTGGAAACTCTATCAATAATTGCTTAAAAGCCTCTTCAGCTTCACGCAACTGCCGATTTTGAATCAATTTATTGGCAGCCTGATAACGCGCTTTCTCTTCTTTAAATTGCGCCTCACTCAATGTCGAAACCAGTCCAGTGCCATCAGGATCACCCTGTCGCTGCGCATCTTCCGCCCCATCAGCACCTCTCCCCACGGTGCTCCCCTCGGTGTGAGTGGACTGCCTCAGTGTATTTAAGCGATGATCCAAATCCAAATACTGCTTTTTCTGTTGTTGCTGCAAAATATCGAGGCGATACGCCTGCTGCTCAACAGCCCCCCTAAGCTGCTGAACCTCTTGCTGAAGCTGTTCCAACTGCTCATAGAGCTCCCACACCCCGGTGTTGGCGTTGCCAGTAACACCACCATTACCCATTACAACATCACCTTCCGCCGCCTTAATCCCCATGCTCATCGTGGAAAATATCACGACCCATCCACCGATCAGCAAAGTACATGAGCCTCTCTTTTTTAAGGGTGCCTTATCCATGCCGTCTCCTTATCCATGCCATTATTCGCACGTTCACCTCCACTCAATTCAGTCACCTCATTGCGTACTCTAACAGCTTGAGTTACCTACCTTACCTATCATCATACCTACCATGCCTACCATAAAAAAACGGCGGGCACCAATGT
>JAYPBG010000545.1:0-442 GCA_038124075.1 Gammaproteobacteria bacterium | reverse complement strand
ACCCAATACGGGGGTCAGCCAAGAAGTGCTTCGTACTCTTAATAGCTCAACTCGACCCTTCTATTTTTTGCCCACGCCTGCTCACCATGACCCAAAGAGGCTGGCTTCTCCTCTCCGTAGCTGACCACTTCGATTTGAGACGCAGATACGCCCTGAATCTTTAAGAACTTAGCCACCGCGTTGCCTCGGCGCTCACCAAGGGCAATATTATACTCTCGAGTCCCACGCTCATCACAGTGACCTTCCAGTCGAACTCGGGCGCTGCGATTGGCCGCCAAATATCGAGCATGAGCCTTGAGGGGCTCAAATGCAGAGCTCTTAATTTTTGCCACATCATAATCAAAATAGAACACGCGCGTATTTCTCAGCTCTGCATCTGGATCCACTGGAGTAACAACGGACACAGAGTCTGTAACCGCCTCAGCGCCCTCACCAAAAGTTG